>JAYUXS010000040.1:0-2280 GCA_043752845.1 Lysobacterales bacterium
CGGTCGGACAAACCTCGAAGTACGCAGCGAAAGCCAGGCTGGGCGCTGACACGATTTGCCGATTCCACTCCGCTGCACTCACACTGCGCAGCGCATTCCTCATCGACTGGACCATGACGACCGCATTTTCTCCCTGGCGACTGTGCGTCGCGCCGATGATGGAATGGACGACGAGTCCATGCCGAATCTTCCATCGACTGCTGTCGCCTAGCGCGCGGCTGTACACCGAGATGGTGCATGCCAATGCCGCGATCCATGGCGATCGCGAACGCCTGCTCGGATTCGACGCCAGCGAACACGCAGTCGCGTTGCAGCTCGGTGGCTCCGAACCCGAGCTACTGGCCCAGGCCGCGCGCATCGGCGAATCCTTCGGCTATGACGAAATCAACCTGAATTGCGGTTGCCCGAGCGAACGCGTGCAGTCGGGGGCTTTTGGCGCTTGCTTGATGCGCGAACCGAATCTGGTCGGCGATTGCGTCGCGGCCATGCGCGCGGCGGTGAAGGTTCCGGTGACGGTGAAATGCCGGATCGGTGTTGATGATCAGGACGACGATGCCGGCTTGCACGCATTCATCGACACCGTGCATCGCGCCGGCTGCGACGTGTTCATGGTGCATGCCCGCAAGGCCTGGCTGAAGGGCCTGAGCCCCAAGGAAAATCGCGAAATTCCGCCACTGAACTACGGCCGGGTGCGCCGCCTGCTTGCAGAATTTCCGCAGCTGACGATCGTTTTGAATGGCGGCGTGGCCACACTTGAGGCCGCACGCGACGCGATCCGCGATTTCGACGGCGTGATGATCGGTCGCGCCGCCTATCACGAGCCCTATCTGCTCGCTGAACTTGAACGCGAATTGTTCGATGGCGATACAGACCTGCCGGATCGCGCCGAGATCCTGCGCGCATTGCAGCCATTCATCGCTGCACGCCTGGCCCGCGGCGAATCGATTGCCCATTTCACCCGCCATGTCCTCGGGCTGTATCAGGGATTGCCCGGCGCGCGGCGCTTCCGGCGTGTCCTGAGCGAAGGCGCACACCGGCGCGGCACCGGCTTCGAACTGATCGAACAGGCCATCGCCGCAGTGGACTCGCTACGCCAAGCCGCATAAGAGGAGCCGCACAAGGAGCCGCACAAGACTTGGCGTCTCGGCAAGCTTCGCGCACAATCGGGCGAGCGCCGTTTCCCCGCGGCCGGTAGCGCCCATGACTTCCCACTTCCCGACACAGACCGCGACCAGTGGCCTGTACAGCGATCCTGTCGCCTTTCGCGAGGCCCTGCGCGCGTTGCCGCATGCGCTGGATCGCCCGGCGACGGCACGTGCCGCATTCTTCGTGCGTCCCGATCACTTTGCCTTGGCCGTGGAGTCGGCGACCGACAACACCTACATGGCGCAAGGCGAAGTCGATCGCAGTCGCGCTCTCGCTGAACACGACGTCCTGGTCGACGCGATCGGTCGCGTCGTGCCGACCCAGGTGTTTCCGGGCCTCGCCGATGCAGCGGACGCGGTGTTCCCGAACAATGTGTTCGCGACGGTGCCCGGCAAATTGCTGATCGGCGCGATGCGGCACCCGGTGCGGCAACGCGAAGCTGATCGGCGCGATATTCCCGAGTGGTTCGCGGCACGACATGGCTATGTGGTTGAGTCGCTGATCGCGCCGGGCATCGTCGCCGAACTCACCGGCGCGCTGGTGCCCGATCGCGCCGCCGGCATCGGATATTTCGGCCTGACCGAGCGTCTCAACCACGCCGGCGCGCAGGTGCTGCACCGGGCGTTCGATCTGCGTACCAGCCTCGTATTCGAACTGGCCGCCGGCGAATACCACACCAATGTCGTGCTTAGCGTGCTCGCCGGACGCGCGCTGGTGCTGCACGCCGGCTCGTTCGCCGATGCGGACGTGCCGCGCCTGATCGCCGAACGCTACGCGCCGAATGTGCTGTGGTTGAGCGATGACGAAAAAGCGAACTTCGTCGGCAATTGCATCGCCCTCGCCAGCGACACCGTGTTCATGAGCGCGCGCGCCGAAGCTGCATTGAGCACGACCAATCGCGACATCCTGACGCGCGCCGGATTCACGGTGCGCAGTGTCGATCTGACTGAAATCGAGAAAGCCGGCGGCAGCTTGCGCTGTTGCGTCGCGGAGATATTTTGATGAGCAGCAACACCATGATCGCGCACAAATTTGGCGGCTCGTCGATGCGTGATGCCGAACGCATTGCGGAAGTCGCCACCCTGCTCGCAGCACGCGACAACGAACAACAGGTCGTCGTGGTTTCAGCGATGC
>JAYUXS010000041.1:0-2278 GCA_043752845.1 Lysobacterales bacterium
TGGTGATCAACGGCAGGTTGTCGCCGAGCTCAGTGAAGATCGGTTCGAAATTCGGCACCACGTAAACCATCAAGGTGACCAGGGACAAGATCACCATGCCGATCAGGATGGCCGGATAGATCAGCGCATTGACGACCGTGCCCTTCAATTGCCGTGAGCGTTCCAGATACTCGGCCAGTCGCTTGAGAGTGTCGGTGAGCGACCCGGACACTTCGCCGGCACGCACCATGTTCACGTACAGGCGCGAGAACACGCCGTGCTGTTGCTCGAGCGAGGTCGACAGCGTGGTGCCGCCGCGCACCGCGTCCTTGATGCGCTCGACCATGCGCCGGCCTTCTTCGCTGTCGGGCTGTTCCGAGAGCATGTGCAGCGCGCGATCGAGCGGCTGCCCGGCGCCGAGCAAGGTGCCGAGCTGCTGCGTGAAACTGACGATCTGCGTCTGGCTCATCGCCGGACGGCTGAACAGCTGCTCGAAATTGAAGCCCCCGCCAGCGCCCGCTTCCACCGCTTCGATGGGCAGATTGCCGGCATCCTGCAGGCGCATCACCACTTCATCGCGCGACGCCGCTTCCATCTGCCCGACCAGGGTTTCGCCGGTCGGCGCCACCGCCTTGTAGCGATACAGGGCCATCAGCGCATTCCCGGTTCAGCGACGCCGCGCATGGGGTCAGGATTCCTGACAGACACGCATCACTTCCTCGATCGTCGTGGTGCCGGACAGCGCCTTGATCAAACCATCCTCGTACATCGTGCGCATGCCCTCGGCGCGCGCCGCCTGTTCGATCACGCCCATGTCGGCATGCTTCATCACCAGACGCCGCAATGGATCGGTCATGGTCAGGAACTCCATGATCGTGGTACGTCCGAGATAACCGGTCGGCGTCAGGTTCGACGGCGTCGGCTTGAACAGCCGGATCGGCCGCTCCTCGGTGAAGGTTTCGAGCTTGAACTCCTGCACCACTTCCGGCAGCGCCAGATACGGCTGCGCATGCGTCGGTTCGACGCGACGCACCAGGCGCTGCGCGAGAATGCCGTTGACCGTGGACGACAGCAGATAATCCTCGACGCCCATGTCGAGCAGGCGGGTGATGCCGCCGGCGGCGTTATTGGTATGCAGCGTAGACAACACCAGATGCCCGGTGAGCGCCGACTGGATCGCGATCTTCGCGGTTTCCAGATCGCGCATTTCGCCGATCATGATGATGTCCGGGTCCTGACGCACAATCGAGCGCAACGCGTGCGCGAAGTCGAGACCGATCTGCGGCTTGGCCTGGATCTGGTTGATGCCTTCGATCTGGTATTCGACCGGATCTTCGACGGTGATGATCTTGACATCAGGCGTATTGATCTTGCTGAGCGCCGTGTACAGCGTCGTGGTCTTGCCGGAACCGGTCGGGCCGGTGACCAGCATGATGCCGTGCGGCAGTCCGAGCACTTCGAGGAAGCGCGGCAGGAACTGGTCGGTGAAGCCGAGCTTGTGGAAATCGAGCACCACCGATTCGCGATCGAGAATACGCATCACCACCGATTCGCCCCATGACGTGGGTACGGTGCTGACGCGCAGGTCGAGCTCCTTGCCTTGCACGCGCAGCATGATGCGACCGTCCTGCGGCAGGCGGCGCTCGGCGATGTTCAGCTTGGCCATGATCTTGATGCGCGAGATCACCGCCGCAGTCGAGCTGGCTGGTGGCGACTCGACTTCTTCGAGCACGCCATCGATTCGGTAACGCACTTTCAGACGATTCTCGAACGGTTCGATATGGATGTCCGAAGCGCGCGCTTCGACCGCGCGCTGGATCACCAGATTGACCAAACGGATGACCGGCGCTTCGGAAGCGAGATCACGCAGATGCTCGACGTCGTCTTCCGAGCGCGTGGCGTCATCGGACAAGTTTTCGACGATCGTGCCCATGGCCGAACGGCCGGAGCCGTAATAGCGCTCGATCAGATCGTCGATTTCCGAGCGCAGCCCGACGCGCACATGCACGATCTTGCCAGTGGCGAGGCGCATCGCCTCGATCGGATACGGGTCCTGCGGCTCGGCGACAAGCAAGCTGATGTCGCCCTCGCCTTCGCCGATCGGCACGACGTGATACTGCTTGAGGAAGCGCGTCGACACCTGCACATTGGGCGGTGGCGCGTCCGGGCATTCCTTGGCCGAGAGCAGCGGCAGCTTCATGACGTCGGCGAGCGCTTCGGCAGCATCGCGTTCCGACACAAGGCCCAAGCGCGTCATCAGCGAGATGAAATCGCCTTCCGGATTTTCCTCGTGCAGGCG
>JAYUXS010000042.1:0-5495 GCA_043752845.1 Lysobacterales bacterium
TGCATCCTGTGAGGGGTTCCACCATGAAACGACTTGCCTTGCCGATTGCCCTGGCCCTTTCCTGTGCGACGGTCTTCGTCGTAGTCCCATGCATGGATGCTTACGCCCAGACCTCGTCGGGCGGAGTCGATGCACGCACGCCGAACACGCGTGCGGCGCGCAATGCCGCACGCACCCAGAACGTCAAGGAAGCAGTCGAGAATCCGTTTCCGAATGCAACCCGCAAAGACCCGGAAGGCAAGATTCCGAGCAAGTTGCAGAAGAAGATCCAGAAAGCGCTGGACGCCTTGTACGACGAAAAGTATGACGTCGCGGAAGTCAGCTTCAAGGAAATCATCGCTGACACCAAGGCCGGCATCTACGCGCAAGCGCTTGCGTACCAGGGCCTCGCGAATATCGCGAACGACCGCGACGACGACACCGCGAAGACGCTCGAATACAACAAGAAAGCGATCGATCTGGACGCACTGCCCAATGTCTCGCATTTCGGGGCGCTGTTGCAGTACGCCAACCTGAGCATGATCGAGGAAAAGTACGAAGATGCCATCACCACCATCGACCAGTGGCTGAAGCTCACCGGCAGCGAGAAGGATTCGGCGTACTCGATCAAGGCGCAGTCGCTGTATCGCCTTGAGCGACTCGATGAAGCGGCAACGGCGATCAAGAAAGCCATCGCCATCTCCGAAAAACCGAGTGAAGCCTGGTATCAGCTGCTGCTGGCGAGTTATTACGAGCAGGACAAATTTGCCGAAGCCATTGCCGAAGGCGAGGCGATCATCGCCAAGTTCCCGGACAGCAAGGCGCTGACGCGCACGCTCGGCAACGTTTACATCCAGGCCGAGCAGCCCGACAAGGCCGTGGCCCTGCTCTCGGCGGCCTATCAGAAAGGCATGATGTCGACGGAATCAGAGATCAAGCAGCTTTACCAGCTCTACAACTTCGGCGACCGCCCGCTCGAGGCGATCAAGGTCATTGAAGAAGGCTTCGCGAAAGGGACATTGCCACGTAGCTTCGACCATCAGCGTTCGCTCGGCGATTCCTATCGCCTGGCCGACAAGCCGGTCGAGGCGTCAACCGCTTATGGCGAGGCAGCGAAGTCCGCGCCTGACGGTGAGATGAACTATATGCAGGCCTACACGCTGTACGAGGCCGAAAAGAATGCCGAAGCGAAAGCCGCGGTGCTGGCTGCACTCAAACGCACACCGTTCAAGAGCGAAGGCCAAGCCTGGATTCTGCTCGGCAACTGCGAGCTGGAATTGAACAACAAGGAAGCCGCCGTCGCCGCATACAAGAAGGCCACCGGCTACGAGTCAAGCCGGAAGGCGGCCGAAAACTGGTTGAAGAACGCAGCGAGAATGTGAATTCCCTGCGAATCGGCAACCCCTTGGGGCAATCCGGTTCGTTATGTGGCTGTAACGTGCAGGGAAGATGCTGCACGGAGGCTGGATTGAACACAACTGGCCGTGGTTATAATCACGACCCCCTCGCCTGAACTCGTTCAGGCAGTGGGCCGAACCATCGGCCTCCGCAAAATCGAGACCCCCATGTCGAGCATTGATAACGACACTGATACAGGCTTGAGCTGGCGACGCGTCGCCGGGCAGTCCTTTGCGCTGGCTTTGCACGCAGGAGCTTTCATGTTTCTGATTGCGCCGGTCAAGCCACCGGACGCCATCGTCGATGACGAAGATCAGGTGATCGACGTCACCTTCATCGAACCGCCGCCGCCGCCGCCACCACCGCCGCCACCGCCGCCGGAACCGCCGAAGGAAATCAAGCCGATCGTCCAGCAGAAGCCACAGCCGGTGGCGCCGCCGCCGCCGCCGGTCGATGATCGTCCGGTGTTTGACGAGCCGTCTGAAATGGCGGAAGAACCTACGCCGCCAGCGCCCCCAGCGCCGCCAGCGCCGGTCGTCGAGAATTTCACCGCTTCGGAAGATCCGAGCTACCGCAAGTTCAAGCCACCACGTTACCCGCCGGCCGCGATGCGGCGACGTTTGCAGGGCGAAGTCGTGCTCGTCGTGACGGTTGGTGTCGACGGTTCAGCGCTGAAAGTGGAAGTTCAGAAATCGAGCAGTCATCGCGAGCTGGATCAGGAAGCGATCAAGGCCGTGCGTCAATGGAAGTTCAATCCCGAGGTTCGCGACGGTCGCCCCGTCGAGGGCCGCGTCCTAGTTCCCATCAAGTTCACGCTCAACTCCTAAAGGTAATGCCATGCAAACAGACCAGACGACTCAGCCAGCAGACGCCGCCGGCGCTGCACCCGCCGACGCCATGACGGCTGCTGCAAGCGCGCCAGAGGCGACGAGCCCTGCCGCTGCACCAGAAGCCATGATCGGTGGAGACGCCGAAATTGCCGCCAGTGGTGCCGCATCCAATGCTGCCGCTTTCCAGCAGATGGGCTTCGACCATCTCCTCGAGGGGCTCGATTGGGTTGGCTGGATCGTGCTCGGCACGCTCTTGATCATGTCGATCGTGAGCTGGATCTATACGGTGATGAACGGTATCCGTAACACGCAAATCACCAGCCGCATGGAAAAGGTCATCCGCACGTTCTGGGAAACGCCGTCGGCAGCCGATGCCGTGCGGTTCATGGAAGAACAGCCGAAGTCGGAACCGTTTTCGAAGATCGCGCTCGACTGCGCTTCGGCTGCCGCCCATCACCAGCGCCATGAAGGCTCACGCCTCGTGGAAGCGCTGAACCGCTCGGAGTTCATCGACCGCGCCCTGCGTCAGGCCGTGGCTCGTGAAAGCTCGAAGCTGGAAAACGGTCTGACCTGGCTCGCCACGACCGGCTCGTCGGCGCCCTTCGTCGGTCTGCTCGGAACGGTTTGGGGCATCTACCACGCGCTGATCCGCATCGGTGCAGCCGGTGAAGCCTCGATCGACGTCGTTGCCGGCCCGGTCGGTGAAGCCCTGATCATGACCGCAATCGGTCTGGGCGTTGCGATCCCGGCCGTGCTCGCCTACAACTTCTTCTCGCGCAGCAATCGCAAGATCAACGCGCGTTTCGACGAGTATGCACATGACCTGCATGACTTCTTCGCCACCGGTTCGCGCGTTGAAGGCGCGAATCCGAAGGCCGTCAAGAAGTAATCGCGAAACCACCCGGAGACCACAATGGGAATGTCAGCAGGATCCAGCGACGGCATCATGGCGGAAATCAACGTCACGCCGCTCGTGGACGTCATGTTGGTGCTGTTGATCATTTTCATGATCACGGCGCCCCTGATGAGTCACAAGGTCAAGGTCGACCTGCCGGTCAAATCGGTACTGGTCGAAGACCCGGAAGATGCGCCGCCGTTGACGCTCGCCATCAATGATGCCGGCGAGCTGTTCCTGGACGATGTGCCGATCGAAGCGCGCGCACTCGAAGATCGCCTGCGCCGCGAGGCCTTGCGTACGCCACAGCCGATGGTCGAGCTGCGCGCCGACAAGACCACGCAGTACAAGCAGATCGCCGAGGCCATGGCGACGGTGAAGAATGCAGGCATCCGCAAGCTTGGTTTCATCACCGAGCCGCAGAAGTAATCGGACCCCAGGAGCAAGGCATGGCTTTCTCAAGCAAGAACTCCAGCGGCCCGATGGCGGAAATCAACGTCACGCCGCTGGTCGACGTGATGTTGGTGCTGCTGATCATTTTCATGATCACGGCCCCGGCGATGACCCAGCGCATCCTCATCGACGTGCCGCAGAAGTCGACGCAGCCGCCGCCGAAGGATCCACCGCCGCCGATCGATCTCGGCATCCGTGCCAACGGCGACATGTTCTGGAACGGCCAGATGATCTCGATGGAGATCCTGAAGCTGCAGCTTGAGTTCGAAGCCAAGAAGAGCACGCAGCCGGTGCTGCAGATTTCGGCCGACGACCAGACGCAGTACCAGATCCTCGCGGACGTGATGGGTACGGCCAAGAACGTTGGCTACAAGAAGATCGGATTTGCCTCGCCGGAAGGCTGAGTCACTCCGCAGCAAGACCCGATAAGACAGAAAGGCCGGGCGCGAGTCCGGCCTTTCTGTTTTAGAAGCGCGCACAGATCTCGCGATAGCGGCGCACGCTGTCGTCGAGTCCGGCGTACAAGGCATCGTTGAACAGGGCATGGCCGATCGATACTTCCGCAACCGGCCCGGCGCCATGCAGCAACAGCGGCAGATTTGCGAGATCGAGGTCATGTCCGGCATTGACCTGCAAACCCGCCGCACGCGCGTCGTCTGCGGTGCGCCGACAAGCGTCCAGCGCCGCCACGGCATTGCCCGCCGCAAATGCCTGTGCGTAGGGCCCGGTGTATATCTCGATGCGATCGGCACCGAGTGCACGCAGCTGCTGGCCCCAGGTCGACCCCGCGTCGACGAACAGGCTGACGCGTACGCCAATAGTGCGCAACCGCGCGATCAGCGGCGCCAGACGGCCCGCGTCACGGCCGACATCGAAGCCGTGATCGGAAGTGATCTGCGCATCGCTATCCGGCACCAGGGTCACCTGGGTCGGGCGCACGACATCAACCATTTCGATCAAACCCGGATAGCCGCCAGGCGTCGCCGCCGCGAACGGGTTGCCCTCGATATTGAATTCCACCGTCAGCATTGACGCCAGCGCGTTGACATCGGCGTGGCGGATATGACGCTGGTCCGGCCGTGGGTGCACGGTGATGCCATCGGCGCCGGCGTTGATCGCGACGCGCGCGGCTTGCACCACGTCGGGCAGTGCACCACCACGCGAATTGCGCAGCACCGCCACCTTGTTCACATTCACGCTGAGCTTGGTCATCAGGGAAGTTTGCCATAGCTGCGCCGGTGGCGATCTCGTCAACAATGCTCGCGTTTGCGCCCGTCGCGGCTACTGCTGTGGTGAAATGCACGCATGCTCAACCGACACGCGCCTTCGACCGTGCTGACGGGCCTCCTGTGCGCAGGCATGGCTTTCGCGGGTCTTTGCGCTGCGCCGCCAGACGTTCCGGGCGCGTTCACTGCAGATGCGAACGGCATGCCGCTGCTCACCCGCTTCGGTGCCGAGTTCTACAACGTCACGCCGCAGCACACCGCGGTGGTCAGTGACGCCACCGGGCGCATCTTCATCGGCAATGTCGAGGGCCTGCTGCTTTACTCGGCGGGGCGCTTCGAGCATCTGCTGGCGTCCCAGGAAATGTCGGTGCGTTCGATCGCGCTGGTGCCGGACGGGCGCGTGCTCGTGGGCGGGTATGACCAGTTCGGGTTCTTCACCGAAGCCGCTGACGGCCACTGGCAATACACCGATCTCGACGAGCGCTTTCGCGGCATCGCCGGTGCGCATCCGATCGGCGCCGTGTGGCAAGTGGCGGTGTTGCCGGACGGTTTGTACGTTCAGGGCGAACGTCGACTGTTCCGCATCGGCAACGATGGCACCGCCGACAGCTGGCCGAATCCGGGCGACGCCATCACGTCCTTGCAGGTGGGCGACGAGATTTGGACCCGTTTCGATGACATGGGCATGATGCGTTTCACTGGCGACGGATTCGC
>JAYUXS010000043.1:0-2276 GCA_043752845.1 Lysobacterales bacterium
TGTTGCGCAAGGTGACAACGGCGCGCGCTGCGGCGTGGGCGATCAGTTCGGAAGCGATCGCGGCGCTCGGGCTCGAGGACTGCATCGTCTATCTGCTCAACGAACGCGGCGACATGCTGACCCAGATCGCGGCTTATGGCCCGAAACTGAAGGCGCCAAATGTGATCGAGAACGCCATCACCCTGCGCGTCGGCCAAGGTGTCGTCGGTGCTTGCGCGCAGGCGCGGGCGACCATTCGCATCGACGACACGCGCGAGGATGCGCGCTACGTCATGGATGACGATGTTCGCCTCTCGGAACTGGCGATACCGCTGCTGCACGACGGCGTTTTGCTCGGCGTACTCGACAGCGAACATTCCAGCATCGGTTACTACAGCGACCGCCATGTGCGAGTTCTGACGCAAATGGCGAGCCTGCTGGCCGCGCACCTCGCGGCGCTGATCCAGACAGGCACGGCAACATCAGACGGCTGACTCGGGTGGCTGATCCGGGGCGCGCGGCATGCGACACTTTGCGCGTCCTGTTTCAACTTCGGAGTCGTCATGCGATTCATCTTCGCGGCCCTGTCCTTGCTATGTCTGCTGGTCGCATTCTTGACGAATTCGCCAGGACTGATGGGCTTGGCCATTCTCGGTCTCGTCGTGTTTGCGTTCCTGTCGGTGCTCGGCTTCGCCCAAGCCAAATTCGAGGCCGGGCGGCAGCGCGGCGCGTTTATTCCGTCGCCGCAGGAAATCGAACTGATGCGACGTGCCGCGGAAAAGCGCAAGGCGGCGAATGTTCGCAAGCCCGATGATGCCGACGAGTAAACCGCGACCATGACCGCACCGCAGTCGTTTGTGCCGATGGCCGGCTTCGCCGATGCCGACAGCATCAGTCCTGATCAGGCAATGCAAGATCGCGCCGTAGCGGCACGAGACCGCGCGCAGTTCTGGACGCGTGAAGCAACCGCGATCGAGTGGCTGCGCGCACCTACCGTCAGCGAAGACGTCAGTTTCGCGCTCGAAGACTTTCATATCCGCTGGTATGCCGATGGCGAATTGAATGTCGCCGTGAACTGCCTTGATCGCCACCTCGCCACCAGAAGCGACAAGACCGCGATCATCTTCGAGCCGGATGATCCGCAGGCACCGGCGCAGCGCATCAGTTATCGCGAACTGTTCGAACGCGTCGGACGCGCCGCGAACGCACTGCGCGCGCTCGGCGTCCGCAAGGGTGATCGCGTCAGCATCTACCTGCCGATGATTCCGGAAGCCGCAATCGCGATGCTCGCCTGCGCCCGCGTCGGTGCCGTGCATTCGGTGGTGTTCGGCGGCTTTTCCGCCGAGGCCCTGGCCGGACGCATCGCCGACTGCCAGAGCAAGCTCGTGATCACCGCGGACGAAGGTCTGCGCGGCGGCAAGCACATCGCGCTGAAGGCGAATGTCGATATCGCGGTTGCGAAACGCGAGTGCGCCTGCGTCGAAACCGTGCTCGTGGTGCGTCACACCGCGGCGGCGATCACCATGCAGTCGCCGCGCGACCGCTGGTGGCACGAAATGACCTCAGGCCAGGACGTGATCGCGCCGGCCGAGCGCATGAATGCGGAAGACCCGCTGTTCATCCTCTACACCTCGGGCTCGACCGGCAAACCCAAGGGCGTGTTGCACACCAGCGGCGGCTATCTGGTCTATGCAAGCAGCACGCATCGGCGCGTATTCGATCTGCGCGAAAGCGACGTGTTCTTTTGCACCGCCGATGTCGGCTGGGTGACCGGACACAGCTATGTCGTCTACGGCCCGCTGGCGAACGGCGCCACCAGTGTGATGTTCGAGGGTGTGCCCAACTTTCCGGATGCGGGTCGATTGTGGGACGTCGTCGATCGCCATCAGGTCAGCATTTTCTACACCGCACCGACCGCGATTCGCGCGCTGATGCGCGAAGGCGAGGCGCCTGTGCAGTCGCGCTCACGCGCCAGCCTGCGCCTGCTCGGCACGGTCGGCGAACCGATCAATCCGGAGGCTTGGCTCTGGTATCACCGCGTTGTCGGATCGGCGCGTTGTCCGGTCGTCGACACCTGGTGGCAGAGCGAGACCGGCGGCATTTTGATCTCGCCGCTGCCGGCCGCGACGACGCTGAAACCGGGTTCCGCGACCGAACCTTTGCCCGGCATCTTTCCGGAAATTGTCGACGCAGAAGGCGCGGAGATCGTCGGCGAAGGCTCCGGCAATCTGGTCTTGCGTCATTCGTGGCCGGGCATGATGCGCAGCGTCTACGGCGATCACCAGCGCTTCATCGAC
>JAYUXS010000044.1:0-5490 GCA_043752845.1 Lysobacterales bacterium
CGCGCTGATCCTGTATCTGTCGCGCCGCTTCGGTCCACTCGGCTCTGGCGCCGTCACGATCGCACTCGTCGTCGGTCTCGGGCTGTGGGCGTGCAGCGAATGGTTGCGCGCACGCGCGCTGCGCCAACACTGGCTCACGCGCAGTGGATTCGGGTTGGCCTGGCGCGTCGCGTTGGCCATCTTGCTGTTGCCGATCGCGCTGCAACTGCTGTTGTACGTCGTGCTCACCGGCGGAATCCGTTTCGGGTGGCTCGAATTGCCGGGCGGTGGCGCAAATTATTCGTCACCTGGTGTGCTGTTCGCGTACTGGATGAACAGTGCGATGCCGCTCGCGGTCTGGACCGCGGGCTGGATCAGTGTCCAGGCACTGCGTCGCTTCCGTCAGGGCGAGATATCGCGGCTGCGCGCGGAGTCGGCAGCGTCGACGCTGGAACTCGATGCATTGCGCGCGCGCCTGAACCCGCACTTCGTGTTCAACGCACTGAACAATCTGCGTGCCTTGATCCATGAGGACGCGGAACGCGCAAGGCTCATGGTCACGCAATTGTCGAACACGTTGCGCCACGCGCTCGATCACGGCAATGCTCAGGCCGTCACGCTGCGACGTGAACTCGAGGTTGTCGACGACTATCTGGCGATCGAAAAAGTGCACTACGAAGAGCGCCTTCGCATCGAACGCGAGATCGACCCGGCCGCGCTCGATGCAAGATTGCCGCCGATGCTGCTGCAGCTGCTCGTCGAGAACGCGATCAAGCATGGCATCGCCCGCACACCCGGGGGCGGCACGCTGCGCCTGCGCGCGCAGCTTGAACAAGGTCGACTGCGGATTGAAGTCGGAAATCCGGGCGCATTGCGTGGCCAGAATCGCGAGCGCGGCGTCGGCTTGAACTACCTGCGCAGCCGGCTCGCGCAAATCGCTGGCGCGCAATTTGAACTGAGCGAAGTTGCCGGTACGGTGCGGGCGACGCTGGAGATTCCGCAAAAATGAAGCTGCTGATAGTCGACGACACGCGCCTCGCCCGGCAGGAGCTGAAGACCTTGCTCGCGGCGCATGCCGACGTGGAACTGGTCGGTGAGGCCGACGACTTGCCCGCTGCGCGTGCGGCCGTCGAACGCCTGCAGCCGGACCTCGTATTGCTCGATATCCAGCTGCCGTCGGGCACCGGATTCGATCTGCTCGAACAACTCGATCCGCTGCCGCTGGTGATCTTCACCACCGCCTACGATCAATACGCGGTACGCGCGTTCGAAACGAATGCGCTCGACTACCTGGTCAAACCGGTCGCACCTGACCGTCTCGCGGCGGCGCTGGCACGTGCCCGCGAACGCCTGCTCGCAGCCGCGCAGCGCGCCGAACCTGAATCGCGCACAGCGCTTGCGGCTGATGACACCGTGTTTCTGCGCGACGGCGAACGCTGCTGGTTCGTCGCGCTGCGCGATATCACCCACGTCGTCGTCGACGGCAACTATGCCCGCGTTTGCTTCCGTGGTGAACGCGCGCTGCTCGCGCGCAGCCTGAGTGCACTTGAATCGCGCATCGACCCGACCCTGTTCTTCCGCGCGAACCGAAACACGCTCGTGAACCTGCGTGCGATCGTGAGCATCGACCCCTGGATCAACGACGGCTATCGGCTGAAGCTGCGTGACGGCGCCGAAATCGACGTCTCCCGCCGCCAGGCACGTGAACTGCGCGAGCGGCTGGCGCTGTAGCATTCCAGGCAGGCGTTGGCCGGAGATTTGATTTGCAGATCGTCGAGAGCAACATGTTCGGCGTGCGGGTCGCGTGCTATCGACTGAGGCGGCCGTCATCGCAGCTCGAATTTGTGCTGTTGCCGATGATTCATATCGGTAGCACAGCCTACTACGCAAAGGTGCAGGCGATTCTTGAAGGCTGCGACGAGGTCATCTTCGAAGGTCTTGGTTCGTCCCGGACAACGCTCTTGACCAGTTCCTACCGATGGCCGACCTACCGGCGTCGACTGCAACTGGTGACGCAAAAGCAGGCGATCTGCATGGGCAAGCTGAAGGCACGTCTCGTCCATGCCGACGTCTCGGGCAGTGAGTTCCAGCACAGCTGGCAGCGCATCAACTGGCGCCATCGGATAGCGATGCAGATCCTGGCGCCGTTGTATGGCATCTGGCTTTTTCTCACCGCCAGTCGGGAATCGATCGGCAAGCGCCTCGGTCGTGATGACCTTCGAACTCGAAACGACATCTTGCGCGACGAGACCGTTCCGGGTTTCGACGCGGCCTTCAGTGACGAACGCGACCAGCGCTTGATCGGCGCGATCGAGTCTGCGCAGGCTCGCGACGCGCCGGGAAGCAAGGTTGCGATTGTGTATGGCGCTGCGCACATGCACGCAGTGCTGAACCACCTGATGGCGAAGCACGGCTACATCGTGGTCGGGTCCGATTGGTTGACCGTCATGGATTACGACACGTGAGCCGGCACGTCATCGATCCGTCGAGCCTGATGCACTGATACGGCACCCCGAGTCGCGGCACCGGAATCAGGTGCGATCGGGATGCCACAGTCGCGCGAGGTCGTCGGCGTCGAGCGCGCGCCACTGACCGGGCGTCAGATCGCCGAGCGTGAGGCCGCCGACCGACAGGCGGCGCAGCGTTTCGACGTGATTGCCGACGGCGGCGAACATGCGCCGGATCTGGTGATAACGACCTTCGACTAATGTGATGCGCACGCGTCGCGGTTCGAGTGGCTCGATCACGGCCGGCGCGAGTGGCGTCGTTTCCGATTCCAGCATCAGTGTGCCGCTGCCGAAGATCTCCGCCTCGTCGCCGCGCAGATCGTTCGCGAGCGTTGCTTCGTAGAATTTCGGCAGCGCCGATTTCGGTGCGGTGATCCGGTGCAGCAACTGGCCGTCGTCGGTCATCAGCAGCAGGCCGGACGTGTCGCGATCGAGCCGGCCGACCGGTGACAGCAGCGGATCGCGACGGCGATAGCGCGGCGGCAGCAGGTCGTAGATCACGCGTCCCGGGTCCTTGGTCGAGCAGGTGTAGCCGACCGGCTTGTGCAGCATCAACAACAATCCCGGCGGCGGGTCCAGCGGCTCGTCGTCGAGGCGAATGTCGGCATGCGCGACCTTGTCTCCCGCATACAGCACGTCGCCTTGCGCGTCGGTAATGCGGCCTTCGCGGAACATCGCGGTGACCTCGCGTCGGCTCGCGTAGCCAAGATTGGCGATCAGCTTGACCAATTTCATTGCTCGACCAACTTCATGGATTGACCTGCTTCTTCAAAAGTCCGGGTTCGTGGATGGATTCAGGCCGACTTGCGCGCCGCGATCACCTTGAAGCCGTCGCGCACGACGACTTCGCGGACCTGGGTGAAATGCTGCGCGAGCACCGCTTCGTAAGGCAGATGTCGATTCGCCACCAACCAGAGTTGACCGCCCGCATTCAGTGCATCGGCGGCGGCAATGATAAAGGCACGACCCAGGTCCGGCGCATCGGCACGGCCCTGATGAAAGGGTGGATTCATCACGATGACGTCGTAGCCATCGTTGTCGTATCGCTTCGGCAATCCAGTGTTGACGTCGTGCCAGTGGAGCCCGACGTCGGCCTTTGTCGAAGTTGCTGCGAGGTTCATGCGCGCGACCTCGATCGCGCGGGCTTCGGCTTCGTAGAGATCGATCGCAACGATGCCCGGATTGCGTGCCAGCAGCGCGACCGACAGATAGCCGTTGCCGGCCCCGAGATCGGCGGCGCGACCGGCGCGATCGGTCGGCAGATGTTCGACCAGCAGTCTTGATGCGCTATCGATCGCATCGGCGCTGAACACGCCGGCGCGGTTCATTAGCGCCGTGCCGGCAACGGCGCGTGGCGCATCCAGTGCGTGCCATTCAGCGCGTAGTGCCGCGTCGGTTTTCGTCGCATCGACCCTGGCCCAGAACACGCGACAATGATGCTTCGACAGGCTTGCGATATCGCCGACGAGTTGCTGCAGATCGTCCTGCAAGGAGCGTGCGCCCTGATTGTTTGCGGCACACGCGAGCACTAGCCCGCCCGGTGCAAGGCGTTGCAGCGCCTGGACGAACAATGCGCGTGACTCGTCGCGACTGCGCGGCGGCAAGATCAGGATCAGCGCAAAGCGCTCGTCGTTGCCCGCACGTTGCGTCCATCCGGCGGCGCGCAATCGATCCGCTTCGGGCTTGAACGACTGCTCGCATACCCATTGCGCCGGGGCATGTCGCTGCAGGGCCGCGCCCAACCGTGCGCGCAGGAACAACACGCGTCCCGATGACGGTACTGCGAGCGCACCGGTCGCAATCGGCAGGAACAGGGCGTCGAGCACATCGTCGTCGGTGGACATGGGCAGCAGCGGTCGCGGTCGCGCATCGGCAGAGGATTCAGGATGGCGGTGAACCCGCTCATCACGCAACACTGGACGCGGGTGCGGGTCGCCTTCACGATGCAAAGCGATGATGAGGCAACAGCCGTGAAGTTCAAGCCTGACCGGGTTGCACAAGGTTTGCCGCAGACGGACTTGCGCCGCTGGCGGGCTGGCTATGCGCTGCTGTTGTGGCTTTGCATCGCGAGCACGCAAGCGGCCGAACCGCAACCGACGCCGCTCGATGCGATCGTTGTCAGCGCCACGCGCGCCGCCCAAGATGCGTTGACGGTGCCAGCCGCGATCGATGTCGTCGACGCCGCTGACATCCGCCGCGCGCGACCGGCGCTCCAGTTGTCGGAAACGCTGAGCCGCGTGCCCGGCGTCGTCGCGCGTGATCGCCAGAATCAGGCGCAGGATCTGCAGATCTCGATCCGCGGTTTCGGCGCGCGTGCCACGTTCGGCGTGCGTGGCGTGCGTCTGTACAGCGACGGCATTCCGGCCTCGATGCCGGATGGACAGGGCCAGGTGTCGCATTTCGCGCTGGCCGCGGCCGATCGCATCGAAGTGCTGCGTGGCCCGTATTCGGCGTTGTACGGCAATGCCTCGGGCGGGGTGATCGCCTTGTTCACTGCCGATGCGCCCGCGAACGCGCAACTCGATGCCGGGCTGGTGGCCGGCAGCGATGGCCTGCAGCGCAGCGCGGTGTCCTGGCATGCACCTTGGGGCGTCGACCGCAGCAACAGCTTGATGCTGGATCTGAGCGACCTGGACAGCGGCGGCTACCGCGATCACAGCGTTGCAAATCGCCGCAATGCGCAGGCCCTGATCAAGGGAAGTTTTGGCGCCGCCGGGCATTACACCGTGCTCGCGAATGCGCTCGATCTGCAGGCCGACGATCCGCAAGGTTTGACCGCTGCGGAGTTGCGCGGCAATCGCCGCGCCGCGAGCCCGGGCGCGCTTAATTTCGATACCCGCAAGACCGTGCGCCAGACCCAATACGGCGCGAATATCGACTATGCATTGAGCGACGCGCAGGATCTCATCGCGACGCTGTGGGCCGGGGAACGTGCGACCGCGCAGATGTTGTCGGTACCGGTCGCGGCACAGCGCAATGCGCTGCACGGTGGTGGCGCGATCGA
>JAYUXS010000045.1:0-12116 GCA_043752845.1 Lysobacterales bacterium
AGACCGGCAAAGTCAGCACGCAACGCATCACCTGGTGGCCGCTGGCCAATCACATCGTGCGCCAGTTGTGGGAGAGCTCTTCCGATGCCGGCAAGACCTGGATCGTGGCCTTCGACGGTCGCTACCAGAAGGCCGGCTCGCCACCGCCTCCACTGCACGAAGACGTTGCAAAGCCCTAGCGCACTCAGCTCTTGCGCGCGCGATAGAGATTGGTCAGACGTGAGATCAGAATCGCGACAAACAGCACGCCGATAATCTGCTGCAGCATCGCCAACGCACGCGCTGCCGGACTGACCGGCGTGATCTCGCCATAGCCGGTGCTGGTCAGCGTGGTCAGTGAGTAGTAGACGAGGTCGCCAAACCCGGTGACGCCATCCGGGTTGTTGGTCGGGTTGATGAAGATAGCGCCGGGATCGAACAGGATCACGATCGCATACGCGCTCGCCCACAGCAGCCCGAGCAGCATGTAGATGCCGGCGATGGCGAACAGTTCGTCGAGTGTGATTTCTTCATCGAGCAGGACATACGCCAGCAGTGCGAGCGCGGCATAGCCGTGAAACACCACCTGCGCCACCAGCATCGTCAGTTCGACCCCCACCGTCGGTTGCACCAGATGCCAAAGCTGCAGACTGATGGTCGGAATAGCGATTACCCAACCCGAGCGCCACAGCACCGCCTGTGCGCGGATCAAGCGCACCACCATCAGCACGACCGCGACATCGAGCAGCTGCACCAATGTGCGCAGGCCGCGCGTCTCGTCGGCAAAGGGATAGATCACGATGCTGAGAGCCAGTGCAAAACTCATCGTCGCCGACGGTTGTCGCCACCAGGCATGGGTATGGAAGGGCTTGGGCAAGGTCATCGGCGTCCCAGATGCGGTGCGCAAGTCTATGCGCGGACCGGTCGCGCCGTTGGGTTCGGTTGGAATGCCTTCAACCCAGTCCCAGAAGCTGATCGTCGATGCCGGCACCCAGACGGATGTCGCGGGTGGCGTGCCAGACGCCGTCGGCATCACGGCGCGGCGTCGCCAGACCGTTACCGCCACGTCCACGCAGCATTTGTGTGCGTTGCCGCGCGGTCAACAGCGGGTCATCGCTGAAGACCAGATCATCGATGTAATAAGTGCCACGCCCGGGCTCGATCACATGCAGGTGCACATGCTGCGGAATTTCGGTTTCTGGGTAGCTGGCCGGACGGATCGTGTCGAAGCGGAAGCGGCCCGCGGCATCGCTGCGCGCCCAGGCGCGTAGTCGGCCGTGACGGGTTTCGGCGTGCGGATAATGCCCGCGCGCATCGGTCTGGTAGGCGTAGATGATGATGCCGGCCGCAGGCTTGCCATCGCGGTCGCTGACCACGCCCACGATCTGCAGCGGCTCGCCAGGTTCACCCGCCGGCGCGATGCGCGCCTGCGGTTCGACCTGTGCGGGCTGTCCGACAAACACCAGTTCGCAGCCTTCGCAGGGGCCGCCGAGGACCGGTTCCCCGGCACAGGCGGTGACGCCGAGCGACAGCAGCAAAGCGCATCCGAGCGACCTGAGCAGCATCTGCGTTCTCCCGTGGTCTGTTGCGATTGCAACGCCGGCGTGAGCGGCGCGCATGTGCAGAAAGGTTTGTGTCGTGAATCAGGCCGCCGCGCCCAACTCGCGTGCCAGAAAAGCCTTCGCGGTACGCGAGTCGCGTTTGATCGTGGCCGCGGAGACGCCGAGCAGTTCAGCGACTTCCTCGACTTCCAGGCCGGCAAAAAAGCGCAGTTCGACGACTTCGGCCAGGCGCGGGTCGAGCGCGGTGAGTTTGGTCAGTGCAGCGTCGATGCCGACCAGTTGTTCGGCCTGCGCGTCGATGGCGAGCGGCAGCAATTCCAGCGCGTCGAGTGGCACGTGTTCGGCGCCAGCCCCCCGGCAATCGGCAAGCCGAGCGCGCGCGTAGTCGATGACGATCTGGCGCATGGCGCGCGCGGCGGTCGCGAAGAAATGTTTGCGATTCTCGAAGCTCGCGGCCTGACCACCAAACAGCTTGAGATAGGCCTCGTTGACCAGCGCCTGCGTGTTCAGGGTTTCGCCGCGACGATGGCGCGACAACTCGGCGCGTGCGATGCGGCGCAGGTCTTCGTGCACAAGGCCGAGCAGGCGATCACGCTCGCTGGCGTTGCCACTGTTCAAGGCGCTGGTCAGATCGGTTTCGAAACCCATGGCGCTAGGCTAACGGAATAGTGAATTTTCGTCCCGCTCGCGCGCAGTTCGAGCGATGATCCGCAGAGGCCGCCAAGGCCGTATGTATAGCGACCCGGAAATTGCAAGCATGAGCCAACCCGATCCCATCACCCTCTGGCAACGCGCGCGCACCTTGTTCGAACGCTGTGTCGAACTGGAAGACGGCGTACGTGCCGAATTGCTCGATGCCGCGTGCGCAGGCGACCAGAACCTGCGCCGCGAGGTCGAGTCCCTGCTCGCCGCCGACCTGGCCGCCGAACACGAACCAACCATTCCCGGCTTGGGCGCTTCCTCGGATCTGGTCGATGCACTGCTTGCCGAGAGCGTCGATGTTGAAGAACACCGCTGGCTTGGCGTGCGTATCGGCGCCTTCAAGATCGAACGCATGCTTGGGCGCGGTGGCATGGGCGCGGTGTTTCTCGCCAATCGCGTCGACGGCGAATACGCCCAGCAGGTCGCCATCAAGTTGATCCGGCAGGGCTACGGGTCCTCGTCGCTGCATGCGCGGCTGCGCTCGGAACGGCAGATCCTTGCGAGCCTTGCGCATCCACGCATCGCCCGCCTGCTCGATGGCGGCGTCGCGGCGGATGGCACGCCGTACATCGTCATGGAGTTCGTCGACGGTGCGAATCTGCTCGACTACTGTCGACGCGAGCAGTTGAGCACGTCGGCGCGACTGGCGCTGTTTCTTTCCCTGCTCGACGCCGTCGAATACGCGCACCAGCGCCTGGTCGTGCATCGCGACATCAAGCCCTCGAACATCCTCGTCGATCGCGAAGGACGCGCCAAGCTGCTCGACTTCGGCGTCGCCAAGCTTCTCGCGAGTGACACCACGAGCACGGCGTCGGTAGGTATCGCGCCGTTCACCCCGGCGTACGCGGCGCCGGAACAGATCCGCGGCGAGACCGTGACCACCGCGATCGACATCTATGCGCTCGGTCTGGTGCTGTACGAAGTGTTGACCGGTGCGCGTCCTTATCGTGTCGACGAGTCCTCGCCACGTGCCTACGAGATCGCCGTGCTCGAACAGACGCCGACGCGCCCCAGCGACGCCGTGCGCGCCGACCGCGAAATCGACGCCGCTGGCGTGCGCAATGCCCTGCGTGGCGATCTCGATGCGATCGTGCTGAAAGCGCTGCGCAAGGAGCCGACGCAGCGCTACGCCTCGGTGGCCGAATTCGCCGCGGACATCCGCAGCCACCTCGAACAGCGCCCGGTCGCGGCGCGCCAAGGCAATTTCAGGTACATCGCCGGCCGTTTCATGCGTCGGCACGCGTTCGCGATGACGCTCGGCACCCTGGCGCTGACAGGCGTCATCGCTGCTGCCGTGACTGCCGAAGTGCAACGCCGCGATGCGGTCGCCGCGCGCCTGCACGCCGAATCCGAAGCGACGCGTGCCAACGAGGTGACCAACTTCATGGTCAATGTGTTCGGCAACGCCGAGCCCGATCCCGTGACCGGCGCCGAGGTCACCGCGATCGGATTGCTCACCGCGGCACGCGACCAGATTCGCAACGAAGTTGTCGATCCGGCGACGCGCGCCGCCCTGCTGCTGGCCATCGCCCAGGCGATTTTCATCGTGCACGGCGGCCACGATTTTTCCGAGATCACCGAAGAGGCGGTGCAATTACGCCGGGGACTCGGCGATCCGCTCAAGCTCTCGGCAGCGTTGCGCATGCACGTCAATGCCTTGATCCGTCTCGACCACACGTCGGTGGCGCACGTGGCGCTGGATGAAGCCGAGAAGGCGTTGCTCGTTCTCGGCGCCGAAGCCGATCGCGAACGCGTGCGCATCAAGGTGCAGCGCGCGACCGTATTGATGAACGACACCCACTTCGATGCGTCCGCAACCGTCTTCGCCGAAGCCCTGGATGGACTGCGTGCGCTCGGCGCGTCCGAGACCGAAGGCGAAGTCATCGATCTGCGCAACCGCTTGGGCTACGTACTGGTGCAAACGCCGGAACCGGAGCGTGGCCGCGTGATGCTGCGCGCGCTTGTCGACGATCTGCAGAAGCAGGATCCGTCGCCGCTGGACACGATCGCCGCGATCCAGAACAACCTCGGATTCTCCTGGGCTGCGCAGGACGATCTGCCGCTCGCCGAGGCCGCGTTTCGTGACGCGTTGAAGTCGCGCCAGCAACAACCGAAAGTCGACGTGGTCAGCGTGCAACACAACCGCGCCAACCTTGCGCGTACGCTGGGCGAACTCGGTCGCTACGAGGAAGCGATCCGCGAAGCGCAGACCGGACACGACGCCGTCGTCGCCGCCCACGACGCCCGCGTCAGTCCACGCGTCCTCGGCTATGTGCGCCGCCTTCTGGCCGATCTGGAATGGCGTCGCGGTCATTGGCAGGAAGCGCTCGCCTGGGCCGATCTCGGCATCGCCTTTGCGCAGTCCGATCAACCGAGCAGCCTCGGTCGACTGCGCACGCTGCGCTTCTTCCGCGCCGCGATACTGATCGACTTGAATCGCCTTGCCGAAGCCGATGCCGAGATCGCGCAGGCGCGCAGCATGATCGATCCGCCCAACCCACCCAGTGATGCCGCCATCATCCATACGGAAAGCGTGCGTCTGGCCTTGCTGCGCGGCACGACGCCCGATTGCACTGGCCTTGAGCGCCATGACGCCAACTATCGCGGCGAGCGTTCCTCGTCCGATTACTACATCCTCGCCTACACCGAATTCTGCCGCACGGTGACGCAACCGGAAGACACTGGGCCGCGCGTGCAACTCGAACGCTGGATTGACTGGCTCGATCAGCGCATGCCGGACGACGACCAGCGCGTGGTGCATCTGCGCGCGCTGAGCACGCGCTACTTCCCGTTGCTGCGGAACGCCAGCGAGGCGACCAGCACGCAAGACTGATAGCCTCGCGCGTTCGCCCTCGAATGCTCATCCTCGAAGCTCGTCATGACCGCCATAGACCCTTCCAATCCGCGCAAAGCCGCACTCGTCTTCGTCCTGATCACGGTTGCACTCGACATCCTCGCGCTCGGCATGATCATTCCAGTGCTGCCGCATCTGTTCGAAAGTTTCCTTGGCAACGACACGGCGCGCGCGGCGCAGTACTTCGGCTATGCCGGCATGCTGTGGGCGGCGATGCAGTTCCTGTTTTCGCCGATCCTCGGTTCGCTGTCTGACCGCTTCGGTCGGCGTCCGGTGATCCTGCTGTCGAATCTCGGTCTAGGGCTCGACTACATCCTGATGGCGCTGGCGCCGACCTTGTCGTGGCTGTTCATCGGCCGCGCGATTTCCGGCATCAGCGCCGCCAGCATCACCACCGCCAGCGCCTACATCGCCGATGTCACGCCGGCGGAAAAACGCGCCGGCGCGTTCGGCATGATCGGCGCGGCCTTCGGTCTTGGCTTCGTCGTCGGTCCGGCGCTGGGTGGCCTGCTCGGCGATATCAATCCGCATTTGCCGTTCTGGGTCGCGGCAGCGATGAGCCTCGCGAACTTCTGCTACGGCTATTTCGTGTTGCCGGAATCGCTTCCGCCGGAAAAACGAAGCAAGCGTTTTCAGTGGAAGAGCGTGAATCCGCTGGGTTCGCTGATCTGGCTCAAGAACCACGGACAATTGCTCGGTCTCGCCAGCGTGCATTTCCTGTCGAGCCTCGCCCACTACGTGTTGCCGAGTACCTTCGTGTTGTACACGGCGTATCGATACCAATGGGGACCAAAGGAAGTTGGCATCGCCCTCGCACTCGTCGGCGTGGCCACGGCAATCGTGCAGGCCGGCCTCGTGCGTCGCATCGTGCCGCGTATCGGCGAACGCCGCGCCCTGATCGCGGGTCTCGCCTTCGGTGCCGTCGGTTTCATCATTTACGGTCTGGCATCGACGCCGTGGATGATGCTCGCCGGCATTCCGGTGATGGCGTTCTGGGGTCTGAGCGGCGCTGCGGGTCAGGCGCTGATGACGGCGCAACTGCAACCGCACGAACAAGGTCGCCTGCAAGGCGCGCTGTCCAGCCTGATGGGCGTCGCCGGCATGATCGGCCCCGGCCTGTTCACCCAAACCTTCGCCGCCTTCATCGGCCCGCAACGCGCCTTCAATCTCCCCGGCGCCAGCATGCTCATGGCCTCGCTGCTGCTACTGGTCGCGATCACTGTCGCCTGGCAAATCGCAAGGCCGCTGCCACGGGCATTGCCGCAGGCGACTTGAGCAACAATGTAGCCCGAATCAGGCGATCACCCACATTGCCGCCAATGCCGTTGTTTGCGCACGCGTCGATGAAACGATCAAAGACGAAGCCGCGATCGCGCTCGCGTCCATGGGGCTCACGGTCTCGGACGCGTTCCGCCTGATGCTGACGCGGGTGGCCCGCGAGAAAGCGCTGCCCTTCGAGCCGCTGATCGAGAACGATACGACCATTGCCGGCATGCGCGAGGCGCGGGCCGTAAACCTGCCGCGCGTCAAAACCCGTCGATGCGTTACTGGCAAAACTCAATGCGGGCGATTGAATGGACGACCCGGTTCAAGCGCGACTACAAGCGCGAGCAGAAGGGTCTTCACCGCATGATTTGCAGGGGACTGTCGCGTGACCATGCGTGACGCGATGATCGAGCGCATCTTGAAGGTCTCTCCTGCCTTCGAACCGGTGTGGTCAGCTTTCCGCGCGGAGTGGAAGGATCGTCCGGAGGGCCTACCGCATTAGCGGCGAACTCTCGCTGCACACCTACCCCGGGGTAGCGTTGCCGCCACCCCGGGTTGGACGGACTTCTGCGCGGCGTATTACAGCGCGGCGTCCTTCAACTTCTTCAGCGGACGCACCTTGACCTTGGTGCTCGCCGGCTTGGCGGCGAACCACTGTTCTTCCTTGGTGAACGGGTTGATGCCCTTGCGCTTGGGCTTGGCCGCAACCTTCACTGAGGTCACCTTGAGCAGGCCCGGCAAGACGAACTCGCCTGCACCTTTCTTCGACACCGAGGCGATGGCGGCTGCTTCGAGGCTCGCCAAAACTGCTTTGACATCCTTCGACGAAACGCCCGAATTCTCGGCGATGAAGTTCACCAAGCCGGTCTTGTTCATCACTTCCTTGACCGGTTTCGCGGCCTTCGCCGCTTTTGCTGCCGGTGGGTTCTTGATAGCCATAATTCACTCCGATCTTGCCAAATTGGCGCGGCAAAGATAGCAACTTTCCAGCGCATTTCGACACATTTGCTTCGTAACGTCGTGCGCGATAAAGCGCGGATCAGCGTCGCGGGATCGGCTTCGGCACCGCCATTCTGTTGGCTAAACGCCCAGACTGACGCGCCATCGACGCTGGACCCTGGGTTCAATCAGCCAACAGCCTGTAGGCTCACGCTGTTGTGCGACTAGCGTCAACTCCCGCTTCAGACTCATTTTCCACATCCTCTCAGGAAGAATTCTCATGTTGAAACTACCCGCAATTTGCGTTGCGGCACTGCTGGCGGTGCAGGCACCGCTCGCATCGGCCGGGGCTGCGTCTGCGCCGGAATTGCCGCCCATCGCATGCACTTCACCTGCTCAGAAAGTCGACGAGAAAGGATTCGTGTCCATCGGCGGCATCGAGCAGTGGGTCACTGTGAAAGGCGACAGCTGCGCGAATCCGATCATCCTGTTTCTCAGCGGTGGTCCGGGCAACCCGCTCAGTCCCTACTCGGACGCGATATTTGGCGCATGGACCAGGGACTTCACGCTCCTGGGGGTCCACATGGCCATGGCCAAGCCCGAACTGTTTTACGCGTACCTGGGTACTGCGCAGGTGGTCAACAACCGCGAGAACGAGGCGGCCAGCTACGCCAAGCTGATTGGCCTGGTGCGCTCCGCGAACGACACCGCGTCGCTCGCAGTGCTGGAAAGTGTCGGCGCACCACCGTGGACCGACCCGCGCAGCTTCGGCAAGGTACGTCGCGTGATCCGACAATACGAGGCCAAGGTCACCACACCGGCACCAAAGGCTTGGTGGGCGCCAGCCCCCGAAAATACACCACGCCCAAGGCGCAAGCCGACTATGAGGCCGGCGAGGAGTATTCGTTCCTGAACTTCGTTGGCATGCACGGCGACGGCATGGCGTCGCACGTCGATCTACCCAAGCTCGGCACCGACTTTGCGATTCCCATGTTCTTCGTACTGGGCGCGCAAGACCTGTTGTCCACGCCTGATGTGGCCCAGCGCTACTACGACCGGCTGAAGGCGCCACAAAAAGATCTGGTGGTGCTCGAACGCGCTGGTCACGATCCGAACCAGGATGTGATCGACGCCGAGTACAAGATGCTCAAAGAGCGCATCCTGCCGCTGATGAATTGATGAATGCCAGTTGCTGGTCGAAGGCATCAGTCGGCCCGCCACTCGCATCGCGACGAGGACCTGATTCCTGCCCACGCCGCAAACCCACCCGTCAATGATCGAATTCCTTGCGCTCGCAATTGTCGTGGTGGTCGGCATCTACTTCGTCGTGCTCGGCATCGCCGCGTTATTCGCTCCGGCGTCCGCCAAACGATGCCGCAAGCCATTCGCTACATCGCGTTGATTGGCCTGTGCTCGATCGCGCTTGGCGGTTTGATTCTCGTCTCTGTCGTCCAGGGCCCGGCGAGCTGAGGACCGATTCAAGTCGATGCCCCGGCTACACTTCGCGGATGGACGTTTCTCATCTGTTGGACGCGCTGAATCCGGCACAGCGCGAAGCGGTGTGCGCGCCGCGTGGGCATTACCTGGTGTTGGCCGGGGCCGGGAGCGGCAAGACGCGCGTGTTGACGCATCGCATGGCCTGGCTCACCGAGGTCGAGCGGGCTTCGCCGTGGTCGATCCTCGCGGTCACCTTTACCAACAAGGCGGCGGGCGAAATGCGTACGCGTGCCGAGTCGCTGATGCCGAACGGCACGCGCGGTCTGTGGGTCGGCACCTTTCATGGCATCGCGCATCGGCTGCTGCGGCAGCATTGGCGCGAAGCGGCCTTGCCGGAGACCTTTCAGATCCTCGACGCCGATGACCAGGTGCGCCTGATCAAGCGCGTCAATGCCGATCTTGGACTCGAGGAATCGCGCTGGCCGGCGCGGCAGACGGCGTGGTTCATCAACTCGCTCAAGGACGAAGGCAAGCGACCCGGCGCAGTCGTCGTCGACTACAACCCGGCGACGCGTACCCTGCTCGACGTCTACACCGCCTACGAAGCCCGTTGCCAACGCGCCGGTCTCGTCGACTTTGCCGAATTGCTGCTGCGCACGCACGAAACCCTGCTGCGCGACGACTTGCTGCTGACCCATTATCGCGAACGCTTCCAACATCTGCTGATCGACGAATTCCAGGACACCAACACGCTGCAATACGCGTTCGTTCGGCTGCTCGCCGGCGAGCGCGCTGCAACCTTCGTGGTCGGTGACGACGATCAGGCGATCTACGGCTGGCGCGGCGCCAAGGTCGAGAACGTGCAGCAGTTCCTGCGCGATTTTCCGAACGCGAAGACCTTCAAGCTCGAACAGAACTATCGTTCCAGCGCGAACATTCTGAACGCTGCCAATGCCGTGATCGCGCGCAATGGCGGTCGTCTCGGCAAGGAGTTGTGGACCAGTTCCGGCAAGGGCGATCCGATCGATCTGTACGCCGCCTACAACGAACAGGACGAAGCGCGGTTTGTGATCGACCGCATCCAGCGCTGGATCAGCGACGGCGGCTCGGCGCGCGACGCCGCGATCCTGTATCGCTCGAACGCGCAGTCGCGGCTGTTCGAAGAAGCCTTGATGGTGCAAGGCATGAAGTACCGCGTCTACGGCGGCCTGCGCTTCTTCGAACGTGCCGAGGTGAAAGACGCGCTTGCCTACCTGCGCCTCGCCCTGATGCGCGACGACGATGCTGCTTTCGAGCGCGCGATCAACACGCCGCCTCGCGGCATCGGCGAGCGCACGCTTGATTCGCTCAGGCTGCGCGCACGCGACGCGCGTTCGTCGCTGTGGGCGGCGGTGGAAGCGGAACTCGCCGGCGGCACGCTCGCGGCGCGGGCGAAATCGGCCTTGCGCGGCTTCGTCGAGCTGATCGAAAAGCTCGCGAAGGCAAGTGACGACGCCAGCCTCGCCGAGCGCATGACCCACGCCATCGAGATGTCGCAGCTCAAGCCCTACTTCGAAGCCGAGAGCAAAGGCAATGCCGAAGCGCGCGTCGAGAATCTGGAAGAGCTGATCAATGTCGCGGCGCGCTTCGAACGCAATGCCGACGACGCCGACGCCGGTCTCAGCGAAATCGCCGCCTTCCTCGCCCACGCCACACTCGAAGCCGGCGAAGCGGCGGGTGAAGCCTGGGAAGACTGCGTGCAGTTGATGACCCTGCACTCGGCCAAGGGCCTGGAATTTCCGCTGGTGTTTCTGGTTGGCCTGGAAGACGGTTTGTTCCCGAGCCAGAAATCGCTGGATCAGGAAGACCGGTTGGAAGAGGAACGCCGCCTCGCCTATGTCGGCATCACCCGCGCGCGTCAGAAGCTGGTGCTCTGTTACGCCGAATCACGACGCTGGCATGGTCAGGAAACCTACAATCGGCCGTCGCGTTTTCTCGGCGAAATCCCGAAGGACGTGCTCGCTGAGGTGCGGCCGAAGGTGCAGGTCAGTCGGCCGATGGCGTTCGGGCGCAGCACTGATGCCTTTCTTGCGGATCGCAACCTGTTGCGCGGTGGCGTCGTCGATTTGCCCCCGATCAAGCTCGGTGCGCGCGTCGCCCATGCCAGTTTCGGTGAAGGCGTGGTCACCAACTTCGAAGGTGCCGGTGCGTCGGCGCGGGTGCAGATCAACTTTGCCGACAGCGGCGCAAAATGGTTGGTGCTGGCGTACGCGAATTTGAGTATGTTGTGAGCTCAACGATTGGGGAATCGACACGATGAGCAGCACACCATGAGCATTGCCGCCTGGTTTTATTCCGACAGCACGCGTCAGCAGCAGGGCCCGGTCGATGAAGATGGGCTCGCGCAACTCTGGCGCGAAGGCCGCATCAATGCGCATACGCTGGTGTGGCGCGAAGGCCAGGGCGCCTGGGTCGCGCTCGGCGAACTTGCCGCTGCGATGCCCTGGCAGAAAACCATGTCCGCGAATCAACCGCCGCTGCCACCGCCAGTGATTGGCAACCGTCCGCCGACTGCGCCGGTCGCTATCGCGCCGCCGGCGAAGAAAGGAGTCGGTTGTCTGGTGATCGGCATCATCGCCGCGTTCGCGATGGTCGCCTTGATCGGCATCCTCGCAGCGATCGCACTCCCCGCGTATCAGGACTACACCTTCCGCGCACGCATCGCGAATCTCATGGTCGCCGCGGCACCACTCAAGGTGAGCTTGGCCGAATCCTATGCGCGCGACGAAGCCTGTCCCGAAGGACACGATCTGCCGGCAGCGGAACACGATCCGCAGTTCACCAGCGCGTGGATCGGCACCTTCGACAGCGGCCATTGCGGCATCGAACTGACCATTGCCGATCAGACCAATCTGCAGAAGTTCGCCGGCAAGAAACTCTGGTTCTGGCGCGAAGGCGAGGACACGACGTGGAAATGTTCGTCCGACATCGACAACCGCTATCTGCCGATCGCCTGCCGCGGTTGATGACGATCGCGGTCCGCCGCGATCAGCACCAGCAGGGCGACGATCAGCAACACGCTGTACTCCATGCCGCCAATGCCGTGTTCGCCGACGAACCAGCCATTGCCGGCATGGATCAGCACGATGCCCGTGCCCGCAATGACGATCAGTCCGCTCGCGCATAGCGTCACCCAGCGGCCGAGGATCAGCGCGCTGCCGGCACCCAGTTCGTAGATCGAGATCAGCCACACCAAGGCCGTCGCGTAAGGAAAACCGCGCGCGGCGAGAAAGGCGCTGAACTGCGGCACGCTGCCATTCACCAGCCGCACCAGCGCATGCGCCATGAACATCACCGCGACCGCCACCCGCAGCAGCAGCAGGGCGCGTGGCAAGTTC
>JAYUXS010000046.1:0-12101 GCA_043752845.1 Lysobacterales bacterium
GCATGGATGACGGTAATGAAACTGCGCAGGATGCGGTCGTCATCGAGACTGGCGACGCCGTCCAGCATCTGTTTCAGCGCGACCGATGCGGCACCGACACTGGCCGTGCGATCGCTCTGCGCCGGATCGAACTTCGCCTCGAACAACTCGGCCAGGGCGCGCGCGATCTTCGGATAACGGTTGAGCGCCTCTTCCATGTACGCCTGGGAAAATGGCACGCCGGTCTGCAGCAGATATTTGCAGTAGCCGCGCAGCATCGACACCTGGCGCCAGTTCATCTGCGCCGACAGGATCAGACGGTTGAAGCTGTCACTCTCGGCTTCGCCGCGCCAGGTGCGCTCGAACGCAGACTGAAAGGCGTCGCGCACCAAAGCCGCATCAACGGTGACATTGGGCAGCGACTGCACTTCGAAGTCCTGGATGAAGATGCGCGTGCCACCGGTCAGCGACATCTCATACGGATGCTCGGAAAGCACGCGCAGGCCCATGTTTTCCATCATCGGCAAGGCTTCCGACAACACGATCGGCGCGCCGTAACGGAACAGCTTGAAGCGCAGGCGCGCATCCGTGCCCTGGGTCTGTCGGTACAAGGAAAGGCGCAGGTCTTCGGGATTGCGCAGGGAAGCACAGATCTCGACATCGGACGCTGCAAGTTCAGCGGAGCAATCCTCGATGTAACCAGCCGGCAGGGCCTTGCCGTATTTCACCGCGAGCTTGAGCCCGCGCTCTTCGCCATGACGCGCGATGAGCAGGTCGCGCAATTCGTCGTACCAGTTTCGGACGACCTGGGCGATGCGCGTTTCCAGCGTGACCGCGTCAAATTCGACATGGGCGCCGGCCTTGGGACGGACGATCAGATGCAGTCGCGCCAGCGACTCGTCGCCGACATGCACGGTCGAGTCGACACGGTCGCCCGCCAGCGCTTCACGCAACAGGCCTTCGATACGTTCGCGTACCGCCTGGGTGAAGCGATCGCGCGGCAAGAACACGAGGCAGGAATAAAAGCGTCCGTAAACATCGCGGCGCACGAACAGGCGCGTGCGTGCACGCTCCTGAAGCGCCAGCACCGCCATTGAAGTCTCAAACAATTCGCCAGTGGACGCCTGCAGCATTTCGTCGCGCGGCAGTGTTTCGAGAATATGTCGCAGCGCCTTGCCGCTGTGCCCTGCAGGCTTGAGGCCGGAGTCGCGCATTACCGACTCGTACTTGCGTCGCACCAGCGGAATGTCCCAGGGGCGCGCGGTGTAAGCCGAGGATGTGAACAGTCCGAGGAAACGCTCCTCGGCGTAGGGTTTGCCCGCCGCGTCAAAGCGCAGGATGCCGATGTAGTCCATGTAACCCGGACGATGCACATTGGAGCGCGCATTGGTCTTGGTCAGAATGACGACTTTGCCGCCTTCGCTGTCCGGCACGCTGCGCGTCGCCAGCGACTTCAGCGGCCGCGCGCGCGTTTCCGAACCGCGCAGGATGCCAAGACCCGAGCCTTCGACCTGCACCAGCACCTCTTCGTCACCCTGCTTCGCGGTCGCGTATTCGCGATAGCCGAGGAAGGTGAAGTGATCATTCGCGGCCCAGCGCAGGAATTCCTGCAACTCGGCGCGCGCCGGCGCGTCGATCGGCAATGCGCGCACGGCGAGGTCTTCGGCGATGCTGTGCATCTTGGTGCGCATCACCGACCAGTCACGCACACAGGCACGCACGTCACCAATGGCGCGCCGGACCGATTCTTCGAGGCGAGACATTTCTTCCGCATCGGCACGGCGGTCGATCTCGAAATGCATGAAGGATTCGACGCGCCCGCGCGCGCCGCTGACCGACTCCTCGAACATGCCGAGCACGTGCCCACCAGCATCGCGATCGACCTGCACCACCGGATGCATCACGGCGTGCACCAGGTTGTCGCAGGCGGCGATCGCCATCGTCACCGAGTCAACCAGGAACGGCATGTCGTCGGTCATCACCTGCACGACGGTGTGTGTCGAGTCGTAGCCGTGATCGGTCTTGTTCGGGTTGTAGACGCGCACCTGGCAGTGGTCGCCGGCGCGCACTTGCACGAATTCCAGCGCATCCCGCACCAGCCCGGCCCAATCGCCAATCTCACGCGCCAGCAGGTCTTCGTCGGGAACACGGCGGAAGAACAGGCGGACAAAGGTTTGCGCGGTGACGAATCGGGCGGCGCCGAACTCTGGCTTCAATTGGGCAAGAACGGCCTCAACAGTGGCGTTTTTATCGGGCATGACGAGTTCAACCATTGGCCTGCAAAGGGGCATGAAGGATACCGGCTGTCACAAACCAAGGGCCAGAGAAACAAGCGTTTGATGGGCAAGGACAAATTTCGCGTTGTCTGTCGAGGAATATTGGTGCACCGAAAATACAATCTGTGTCAACGATTGACGCAAGTGCGCATTGGCTCACGCTTTGCGACGGGCCAATCGATAGAGTCCGCTCGTCACTTGGGATCAAGACATGAGCGCCTCGAACATCGTGGATCTAAATGCACGTCGACCGTCGGCCGAAGCGTCAGAGTCAGCACTCAAATTGATCGGACAAGTACGCGACCTCGCCTGCACGCACATGAAGACCGCCATAGGCAGTGCCTTTGCGGAAGTTGATGACACGTTGTTCGAAATGTCCGAAAAGGCCTCGGACGGCACCCTGAAACAGCTTTATTTTGACGACCTGCGCTCTTTGCGGCGTACGCGCGAGACCGCTTCCGAACGATTTGACGCGGCTCTGCGCGGTGCCTTCATGCTTTATGGCCATGGACGACCGCTGGTCGCAGCGGCTCAACTTGATGCCGCCAGTGACGAGCTCAGCTTGATCGACGAAGGAGAACTCGAACTGTCTCTGGCGATCAGCCGCATTGCGGTGCGCTGCGATGAAAACGTGTCGCGCCCTCGGCTCGAACTCACGAAACGCCTGCAACACCTGTGTCATCGCGCCGAATCCGACGCGCTGATGCCGCTCTCGGGTTCGGTGATCGGGGAAGCCGTTCGCACCGCGTCGGCCCTGCTGCCAATCGGCATCGATTCAAGGCTCGTGCTGCTGAAGCGCATCGAACAGAAGCTCTCCGAAGGAAATGGCGATGCCATTCAGGAGAGCAACAAGTTGCTTTACGACGCCGGCGTCCTGACCGAGCTCAAGTTGACTTACCAGCGTCGCGCGAGTGCCGGCAGTGATGCGCCGCGTCCGGCCACGGAGCAGACGACCGCCAGTGCCGTCGCGGCGGCAGTACCGCAGATCGAACTCGGCGCTCTCGCTGCCGAGATCACGCGCTTGCTCACTGCAACACGGCTACGACCGTCTGGCGCGGAAACCCAAGGCTTGGCTGAACTTGATGCAGCCAATGTCGATCGCCGACTGTCCCAGATGGCTGATCCGGGCGCCGTCGACAACGCCGATTTCGCGCAATCGATCCGACGCATGCTGACCACCGGCGCAAACGGACAACCCCATGCTGCCCTGCTCGCCGAGCCAGTCGAAAACGCCATCGACCTGGTCGGTCTGATGTTCGACTTCGTCGCGCGCGACGAAACCCTGCCCAAGGAAATCCAGCAGGCGCTGACGCCGCTGCGCATGCCCTTGCTGCGAAGTGCGCTGCGCGGTGCGCACGTATTCGGCGATTCTGATCATCCGCTGCGTTCATTGATGGAAAGTGCGGCGGAAGTCGGTCGTTCCTGGAGTCCTGAATCGGATCGCGATGGCCGTGTGCTTTCGGAAATCAAGAATGCGGTCGCCAATGCGGTTGCCGAAAGTGCCAATGACACCGGTGCCGAAGGCATGGATCGCGCCCAACAGGGCTTGCGCTCGTTCATCGCCACGGAACAGAAGCGTTCGCAACTGCTGGAAAAGCGCTCGGCCGAGGCCGCTCAGGCGCAGGAGCGCCGGTTGTCCGCGCAGCGCACCAGCCAGAGTGTGATTGCCAACGTGTTGGAGCAGACGCCGGTTCCGCCAGTTGTCGGCACTTTGTTGAACGGCCCGCTGCGTCGCCACCTGGAACTGATCCACTCGCGCCGCGGCGAAGATTCGAAAGACTGGAAATCGGCACGCAAGCTGGTGCGTGATCTGGTCTGGAGCTTCGACCCGGTCACCATCTCGGTCGAACGCTCGCACTGGCAGGCGATGCTGCCGAACATTGTCGGTGCCTTGCGCGGCGCACTCGGTGCGGTCGGCATGCACGACAACGACGTCGATGGCGTGGTCGTCGAATTCCGCAATCGCTATCGCGATCTGGTTTCGACAACGCAGCAGCAACCGGGCGCAGCACCCGCGACGTTCGCCAAGATCGACGCCGATGCGATGCCCGACGCCCCGGCGCCGCAAGTGGATGCTGAAGCCGTGGCGCCGTCGACAGAAATGATCGAACACGCGGCCCGCACCGGCCTGACTTACAGCGACGCACTCGCCAAGGTGCGTTCGCTGCCGGTCGGCACCTGGGTGGAACTCGTCGACGGCAAGGGCGAATTGCAACGCGCCAAGGTGATCTGGAACAGCACCGTCTCGCAGCGCTGCCTGTTCGTGAACCGCAACGGCCAGTTGGTGGCGGACCGCCCCTACGCAAACGTCGCCAGCGACTGGATGCTCGGCCATATCAAGCCGATCGAGGATGGTGCACTGTTCGAACGCGCGTTGGTTGCCGTCAAGGACAAACTGGTCAATACCGCGCAAAAAGCCCGTGCGGCCTGATTCGTGCAGGGTTTTCGCCCGATGACGCAGTGCGGCATCCGGTAGGGAAATTCATTCACAGTTTGACACTGGCGTAACAAATAGTATCTTCACCACCTTCCGAGAGGTGGTCGAAGCAATGGAAAATGTCGTCGAACTCAGCAGCCGTCGCAGTTTTGGACACGTGTCCGAGGCCATGGGCGACCTCGAAACGCGCGTAGGCAGCATCTTTGTCCACGCTTTTGCAGCGACATTGAAAGCCTGTGACGACGCCTTCTCGATACGTGCCGAGGACGAGCGCGTCAGCGCCCGGCAGACCCGCTACTTCGACGACCTGCGCGCCCTGCGACGTTGCCAAAGCACGGCCAATACGCGCTTTCGAAACGCTTGTTCGGCCATGTTCAATCAGCTCAATGGCTCCGATTCCGCGCATTCGGGCGACCCGGAACTTCGCATCGTCGGCGACGACGATCTCGAGTTCGATCTCGCCCTGTTCCGCATCGCCAAACGCTGCGATGACGCCGCGCCGCGCATCCGCCACCAGGTCGAACGCCGATTTCAGGTGCTGCTGGGGCTCGCGGAAGGCACCGCAGCGCCATTGAGTGGATCGAGTCTGGCGCGTCTGTGCCGCATCGCCATCAGCGCGCTGGACCTGCCGATCGACGCACGTCTGATCATCCTGAAACGCCTCGAACGCGATTTCGCCGCGATCACCGAGCCGGCTCTTGAATCAGCCAACAGCATCATGCTGGAACATGGCGTATTGCCCAATCTGCGTGCGATGCCCGGCAAGCCCGGCGCATCGATGTCGACATCAACACATCACGCAACACCGGCACCATCAGCCGCACATCCGCAACCCAGTTCGCATGCCTACGCACCGGCACACGCGGTTGCGCACGCGGCCGCCATGGCGGCGCCGGCCGTCGACATCCAGCAGGCGATTTCGCAAGTCTCGCAATGGATCGCGCAGCAAGCTGCGTCCGAAGCGGCCGCTGCACCGATGGTTGTCCGACCGCTGGCAGCCGTTCCAGTACCCGCTGATCATCTGGCTGATCTCGAAGCGACGCGCGAACGACGCCGCACCGAAATCGCCGAACGCCGAATCGCGGAGATGAGTCGTGCACGTGAATTGCGGATCGCGGCAGAACGGTCGGCGGACGCCTCGGTCAACCAGTTGCTGCGACAGACACACGTCCCAGCATCCCTCGGCGAAGTGCTGCAAGGACCGCTGCGCCGTTACCTCGAAGCCATCTACTCGCGTCGGGGCGACGCATCGTCGGACTGGCGCATCGCCAGCAAACTGGTGCGCGACATCGCCTGGAGCCTCGATCCGGAAACCCTGCGCAGCGAACAGGCCCATTGGCGCGTGATGGTTCCCGGCATCGTCGACTCGCTGCGTGGCGCATTGTTTTCGATTGGGCTGGACGATCGGAAAGTGGACGCTGTCGTCGGTGAATTCCGCGATCGCTATGAAGTGTTGCTCGGCGATATCGCGGTTGCGGATGTCGCCGTCGTTGCCGACCCGGAAGCGGAAGTGCTCGCCGCGTCAGAAGCAACGAGTGACAACGTGGTGCCGACGATCGGGCAGCCGAACATCGTGCAGCCAACGATTGCCAACAGCGAAAATTCCGGCGTGACCAGTTTCGCTGATGCGCTTCGCCATGTACGCCACTTCGCGCTCGGTCAATGGTTCGAATTGGTCGACGACAGCGCCGCGCTGCAATCGGCGAAGCTGATCTGGACCAGCGCGCGCAGCGAACGCTGCATGTTCGTCAATCGCCAGGGCAAGTTGGTTGCCGACCGCACGCACAATCGCATCGCTGCCGATTTCCTCGCCGGGCAGTTCCGTGCGCTCAAAGCCGCTCACTGACTAGCGTTCAAACCGCGCGTAAGGCGCTACGCAGGTCAAGCGTGGCGACAGTGCTGCCGTCCGCCTGCGCATCGATTGTCAACTCGAACTTGAGGTGCTCGCAGATGCGCGCCATCAACGCCAGACCAATGCCGCGACTCAATTGGCCGTCGCACTGGCGTGCCTGCGCGGCGTAGCGTCGTGAGATCTCGGCAGCCGCCATCCCGTGCCCCGGATCCTGCACCCGCACCACGCCGGCCGGTTCGACGGAAACCGTGATCGCGCCTTGATCGCTGTGTTCGATCGCGTTGCGCACCAGATTGGCAATGGCGACCTGCACGATGCGCATCGGCGCACGCACGGCACACGCGGCCAGCACACCGACGCGCAGATGCAGGGATTTGGCGCTGGTCATCGCCCGGTGGTCGTTGACGACCTCGTCGACCAATTCGTCGAGCGAAAACTCGCTGGCGCTGTCCATGATGCGTTCCGGCGACTTCGCGAGCACCAGCAGCACCTGGATCAACTGGTCGATCTCCCGCGACGCGCGCTGGATGCGGTGGATCGGCCGGCGCAGAGAATCGGTGACGTCGGCATGCGCGCTCGCCAATTCGGCAGCACCGATGATCGCCGCGATTGGCGTGCGTAGCTCGTGGCTGGCGGTATTGATGAATTCGCGTTCACGCTGCACAAAGCCTTCGATGCGGTCGAGCAATCCATTGACCGCCGTGCCGATGGCGACGATCTCGGTGCCATCCCTGCTGTCGAACGCCACACGGTTGCCGCGCACCGTAGGCGAGAGTCGATCGATCTCGGCGGTGAACTTGGTCAAGGGTTTGAGCAGCCGCCCCGAAATCCACCAACCGAGCCAGGCCAGAACCGCCGTCAACACAGCCGCCGCCAACAACAACCAGATCGTCATCGAGCGCTCGTTGGCTTCGAGCGAGGTGATGTCGACGAGCATGTAGATGCGCATGTCGCTGGTGTCACGCACCATCACCGCGACTGTCTGCTCGCCGAGCGGCAAATCGTCGTGCAGACCGGGCGCGAGATCGCGTAGCTCGGTTGGAAAATTCGCATCGGGCGGCGCGTCCCGCGGCACGACATAGCTGTGCAGATTGCCGCTGCTCGGCAGGCGCGATTGCGGATCCTGCTTGCGCTCTGCGATGACGTGATCGATTTCGCTATCGAGCATGCTCTGCCAGACGACGCGTTCGGCGCTCTCGTTGGTCAGTAGCCCGAGCATGAAGACACCGCTGGCGATCGTCATCACATAGCCGAACATGCCGGCAGCAATTCGGATTCTGAGGGTATTGCGCATTCAGGGCCCCACTTCCGCGATGCGATAACCGGCGCGCGGCACCGTCTGGATCAGCTTGACCGCGAACGGCCCGTCCACCGCACGTCGCAATTCATACATGTGCGAGCGCAACAGGTCGCCGTCGGGCGGGGAATCGCCCCACAGCGCCTGCTCCAGTTTTTCGCGAGAAACCACGGCCGGCGCGGCACGCAACAGTACTTCCAGCAACTTGCGGCAGGCTGGAAACAGTTTGACCGCCGTGCCGCCGCGGGTGACTTCCAGGGTGCCCAGATCCAGTTTCAGGTCGTGGCTGGTGAGGATGCGCGGCGCGACGACGCGACCCTGACTGCGTGCGACCAAAGCTTCGAGGCGCACTTCCAGTTCCGGCAGATCGAAGGGTTTGGTCAGATAGTCGTCGACGCCAGCGCGAAAACCGACCAGCACATCCGGCAATTCGTCGCGCGCGGTGAGCATGATGATCGGCGTGCTCTTGCCGGCATCCACGCGCAGGCGCTGGGCGACGGTCGGACCATCGAGGCGCGGCAACATCCAGTCGAGCACGATGGCGTCGTAGTCGTTCGCGATCGCAAGCTGCAGGCCGGTCAATCCGTCCGGCGCCGCGTCGAGCGCATGCCCGCGCGACTCGAAATAATCGAACAGGTTGGCGACCAGGCTGTGGTTGTCTTCGACGATCAACAGTTTCATCGGGTCGTTGCCTGTAGGTGCGGACTGCAGCATTGCCGATGATCGCACTGCCGATGTCGGAATTCGGTGCGAGACGGCAACCTCGATCATCTGGTGCCCACGATGGCATCGGCCAAGACCGTCCTCCCGCAAAGAATCTTGGATAACATCGCGCTAACCACACTCCGACATTGTGCCGACAGCAGCATGCCTATTGTTCGCGGCAGACACGCTTCCACTGGAGTCCGCATGCCGCCACAACTGCTCGACCTCGGGACATTGCGATGAGCGCCGTCCGTGCCGAATCGGTGCCGTCGGTCGCCGTCCTGGATTGGCGCCCATGTGCACTCGGTCTTCCGCGCTTCTGGCAAACGCATTTGGTGTTGCCCGTCGTCGCGGCTGCCTCGGCGCTTCTTTGGCTGGAGTTGGCGGGTGGTAACCGTGTGGTCGCCGACTACATCTATGCCTGGGAGGGTGGCCAGTGGCTACTACGCGACCATCGCATCACCAGCAGTTGGATCCACCATGGCGGCAAGCAGATCAGCCTGGCGTTGTGGCTGGGGGCATTGGTGTTGCGTTTGCTTATTCGCAATTCGTCGGCATTTGCGATCTGGCGCCGACCGCTCACCTACCTGCTGGTCACGACGCTCGCGGCCACGACGCTGGTGTCCGTTCTGCAAATGGTGACCTTCATGGATTGCCCCTGGGACATGCAGGCTTACGGTGGCCCGCGCCCCTATATCGCGCTGTTCGATGTGCGCCCGGCCGGACTCAAGTCCGCCGCCTGTTTTCCAGCCGGCCATGCCAGCGCCGGTTACTGCTGGGTGGCGCTGTACTTCTTTTTCGCCGAACTCGCGCCGCGCTTGCGCTGGCGCGGACTGGCGTTTGGTTTGACACTCGGAGCCGTGTTCGGGATATCGCAACAATTGCGCGGCGCGCATTTCCCTTCGCATGATGTGATGACCTTGCTGATCTGCTGGCTCACCGCACTCGCATTTCACATCATGATTTGCGCGCAACGCCGGGTTGTGCGGTGACGATGCCGCATGCGCCCGCGTCGATGTGGATGCGTCGACGACCGGAATTCAGCGTCGAATTGCTGACCATCATCATCTGCCTCTATCTGGCAGCGACTTGCAACAGCGCATTCTGGCGCGCCGCACTCGGCGGCCATGGGCTGGCGGATCTATCGACCTGGCGGTTGCTGATCGGCACCTTTGTCGCCTTGTCGGCCCTGCATGCGGCCGCGTTCCTGTTCGTTGCCCATCGCTGGACCGTCAAGCCGCTGCTCGCAGCAATCGTGATCGCCAGCACCATGGCCAGCTACTACATGGACCACTACGCAGTGTTCATGAACCCGGACATGCTGCGCAACATCCTGCATACCGAATACAAGGAAGCACGCGAACTCGTCACTCCGGGTTTTGTCGCACATGTGCTGCTGTGGTCGATGGCACCGCTGCTGATGCTCTGGCGTGTGCGTATCGCGCAGCGCCCGTGGCCGCGGGCCATGCTGGTGCGCGTCTTCTGTCTGTTCGGCGCCCTGCTGCTGACTGCCGCAGGGTTGATGCTCGCTTACCAGGATCTTTCGGCCTTGATGCGCAACCAGAAGGAAGTGCGTTATCTCGTCACACCCGGCAATTTCCTGTATGCCACGGGCCGTGTGCTGCTGACCGATGCGCGCGAAGCCAACCAGACACGTACGCCCGTTGGTGCCGACGCGCATGTGCGCGCCCATGCAGCCATCGCGAAACCGCGACTGCTCGTGATCATCGTCGGAGAAACCGTGCGCGCCCAGAATTGGGGTCTGAACGGTTATGCGCGCGACACCACGCCACAATTGCGCGCGCTCGACGTCGTGAACTTCAGCAATATCCGCGCCTGCGGCACCGCCACCGAGGTCTCGCTGCCTTGCATGTTTTCCGTGGTCGGCCGGCGCGACTATGACGAAGATCGCATTCATCACCAGGAATCGCTGTTGCACGTGTTCAGCCACGCCGGCGTCGGCACGCTCTGGCGCGACAACCAGACCGGCTGCAAGGGCGTCTGCGCGGGCCTGCCGTTCCAGCAATGGAATGCCGCCGACATTCCAGAGCTTTGCAAGGACGGCCTGTGTTTCGACGAAATCCTGCTGCACGACCTGCAAAAGGATATCGACGCCGCCACGGGCGATCTGGTGGTCGTGTTGCATCCACTCGGCAATCATGGCCCCAGTTACTACCTGCGCTACCCGCAACGCTTCCGGCAGTTCACGCCGACCTGTGAAAGCGCCGAACTCGGCGACTGCAGCGCCGAGCAGATCAGCAACAGCTACGACAATGCGGTGCTTTACGGCGATCATTTCGTCGCCGAGACAATCCGTCTGCTCGGTCAGCAGCGCGACCGCGACACCGCCCTGATCTATGTCTCCGACCACGGCGAATCGCTGGGCGAACATGGCTTGTACCTCCACGGCATACCTCAGGCGATTGCGCCCGAGCAGCAGACGGCGGTACCGATGATCACCTGGTTGAGTCCGGGCATGATCGAAAGCAGCGGCATCGACCTCGCCTGTCTGCGCCTCAAGCACGCCGCCGCGCTTGCCCACGACAACCTCTTCCACAGCGCGCTCGGCCTGCTTGACGTGGACACCGTTGCGTACGTGCCGGAACTCGACCTCTATCGCGACTGCCGGCATCTTCAGCCACATTGATCGGCAAGCGCATTGATCGATGGGCAAGACAGTGGCTACGCTCGCATCTCGCCAACAGGGAAGCGCGCGGTGTTGGAAATTCCCGGTTATCGCATCGAACGCGAACTCGGCCGCGGCGGCATGGCCACGGTGTATCTGGCGACGCAATTGTCGTTGTCGCGGCACGTCGCGCTGAAAATGCTGGCGCCCAGCCTCGCCGACGACCCGGTCGCGACCGAGCGCTTCCTGCGCGAAGCGCAGATCGCGGCGAAGTTGCACCATTCCAATATCGTCGAAATCCACGACGTCGGCAGTGTCGACGGCAAGCCGTACATGGCGATGGCCTACGAACCCGGCGGCACCGTGACGCAGGTCCGTGTTGAGTCTGCTGATCAGGCCTTGCACATCGTGCGCGACATCGCCGCTGCGCTCGACTATGCGCATCGTCTCGGCGTCGTGCACCGCGACGTGAAACCGGAAAACATCCTGCGCCGCGCCGACGGCGCCTTCGTGTTGTCGGATTTCGGCATCGCCCGCGCCAGCGAGAGCGCGCTGGCACTCACCGGCGAAGGCGCAAGCGTCGGCACACCGCACTACATGAGCCCGGAGCAATGGCGCGGCGAAGTCGTTGACGGTCGCGCCGATCTCTACGGCCTCGGCATCGTGCTGTATCGATTGCTGACTGGCGAACTGCCATTTCGCGCTACCGACGGCTACGCCATTGGGCTGCAACATCTGCATGCGCCAGTACCCAAACTGCCAGCACCGCTCGCGCATCTGCAGTCGCTGATCGACGACCTGCTTTCGAAAAACACCGCGACGCGCTGCCAGACGGGTGCCGAAGTGATGCGCCGAATCGACGCGCAACTTTCTGGTCCTCGCGAGGCGATTCCACATCGCCTACCCGTCGCGCGCATCGACATCGATCA
>JAYUXS010000047.1:0-5460 GCA_043752845.1 Lysobacterales bacterium
GGCGAACTCGGCCGAACCGACATAGGCCAGCACGTCGCGATGTTCGTTGTCGATGACGATCGCGGCCGCTGATGTCTTCTCGGGTAGCCGCGAAATCCAGCCGCCGATGCGATCCTCGAATGCGCGCTGCAAGGACGCATCTATGCTGCTGTCGATCACCCGCTGTTTTGGATGTTCGCGCCGCATGCGTTCGGCGAACAGCGCGGCCAGCATCGGCGTACGCAGTCGGCGGGCAACGACATTTTCGTCGCGTGCCTCATCGATCACCGCGATCGGCCAATCGCCGTAATCGGCCAGACGTGCCAGCACCTTGTCGCGCGCGGCGCGTGCGCGCTCGGCGTGGCGGTCCGGTCGATTGCGACTCGGCGACTGCGGCAACACCGCGAGCAACGCTGCCTCCGAATGCGACAACTGCGCCGACGGCTTGCCAAGGTAGGCGAACGACGCTGCCTGCACGCCCTCGATGTTGCCGCCGAACGGTGCCAGATTCAGATAGAGCGTGAGGATCTCGCGCTTGCCCAGACGCACTTCGAGTTGTATGGCGCGGATGATCTGGCGGAATTTGCCGAATACGCTGTGCGGAATCGGTTCGATCAGCCGTGCGACCTGCATGGTCAAGGTCGATCCGCCGGAAACGATGCGGCCATGCCACGCGCTCTGCGCGATGGCACGCACCAATGCCACCGGGTTGACCCCCGGGTGATGCCAGAACCAGCGGTCTTCGTAGCCGAGCACGGCTTCGAGATAGCGCGGCGACACCTCTTCGACGGTGACCGGATAGCGCCACACGCCCTGCGCATTCGCGAACGCGCGCAGCGGCGTGCCATCACGCGCGAGCACGATCGTGGCGCTGTCGTCTTCGAGGCGTGGGATGGGCGGCGGAAACAGACGGTCGAGCAACACGATCAGCGCGAGGGCGATGAGGGTGTTGCGGATTTTCTTGTGGGACCGGAGCCAGCTAAGGAATTTGATCATCGCGAACAGAACTCAGGATCGCGAATCCCCTCTCCCTTGACGGGAGAGGGGCAGGGGTGAGGGTGAGTTCAGATCGGTGTCGAATGGCATGGCACTGACGCTTCGTTATGCCCCCTCTTTCCCGATCTCTCTCCCGCGAGGGGAGAGAGGAGGAGAGCGGACGGTGCGCGTGCATCACTCCGGCGAAACCACCTGGATCGCTTCCGGAACTGCGGTGCCGATGCCGCGCAAGGTCGGGCGATACATGTCTTCGGCGAGCGGCGAAGGCACTTTGTAGGTGCCGGGCGACACCGCGCGCACGGCATAGAACAATCGCGCTTTGGTTCCGCTGTACAGCTTGATCGCGGCGACGTAGCGGTCTTCGCGATATTCCTCGAAGCCGATCTCGGCCTCCGAGGAACGCTCGGACAATGCGACGCCATCGATGGTCACGTTGGCCCACTGGCTCTGGTCGCCGAGATTGAAGTTTTCGATCTCGAGACCGCCCGGCAGCAGGTCGACGACCAGGGCGTCGCGCATTTCCTCGTTTGCTTCCACGCTCAGCATCGCGATCAGCGAATCGCCTTCCTTCAGGGGTTTGCCGTCGTAGGCGGTGCCATCGAGGCGGAAGTAGCTGCGACGCACGGCAATGCCGTTGTCCACCGCCTTCGGTGCCGTGGCCGGATAGCCGACCACATCTTCGGTCAGATAGATCGGTCCATCGCCACGCACTTCGAGCTTCACGCCGGCGCGCAGGTCCGGCGCCGTGAACGAGCGTGCGATCTGCGCGGTGGCGCTGAACGGCTCGTTCAATTCGCCGGCGAAGACATCGCCTTCGAGCTTGCGATCCGGATTCAGCAGCAGGGCGCGACCGAGGCGGAACAGGGCGATTTGTTCCTGGGTGCTGAAGTAGAACTTGCCGCCCCAGACATTGCGTCCGGTGATCTCGCGTGCCATCGCGAATACCTTCGCGTCATAGGCCGGTTTGGCCATGCCGCTTTCGTGCGTGAGCGCGACCATCAAGGCCAGATCGCGCAGGTCGGTGCCGTAGTCGCCGAGCCAGCGCGGCCGCGTGAATTCGCGTGTGAACGCTTCCTCGACCGCCTTGTCGCCGCGCTCCTTGTCGCCCTGCAGCGCGAGTGCGATGCCGAGATGCACCAGCGGCAAAGGTGCAATCAGCTTGCTGCGCTCGTTGTCGTACAAGGCGCGCAAGGTGCCGAGCGGGGCACGTTTCTGACGCGCGAGCACGTAGCCGGCCTGCATCATTTCGGCGAGGCGCAGGTGCTCGGAGAACTCGTAGTCGTAATGCGCATTGCCGCCGGCGAGCAGATCTTCTTCCAGGCGCTTCAGGGCACGATCGAGCAGTTGCGGCGGCGGCTCGAAGCCGGCGTCCTTGGCAGTGACCAGCATTTCGGCGACATAGGGCGTGATCGTCGAGACGATGTAGCCGTCGTTCGGCCACATGCTGAAATGACCGTTCTCGTTCTGCATCGACAGCAGGCGCGAAAACGCGACATTCATGCGCTCCGCGCGTTCCTTCTGCGTCAGCGGCGCAACGCCGAACTGCTTCGCCGTCGCTTCATCCAGGAACACCAGTGGAAACGCCTTGCTGGTGGTCTGCTCGACGCAGCCGTAGGGATAGCCGATGAGATCGGTGACGACCGAGGCAAACGGCAGCGGCGGCAAGGTGCCGAGGGTGATGCGCGAGACGGTCGAGTCGGCGACCAGCCCGGTGCGCAGCGAGGCATCGGCGGTAATCGTCGGATTTGCGCCCAGCACTTCGACGCGCGCGCGGCGTTCAACCGGATAGGCCGGCCGCACCGCGAATTCGATGCTGCGCTCGATATCGACTTCGCTGCCGCGGACCTTGATCGAGACCTTGGCGACACCGAACTTCTCGCGCGCTGTGAGTGGGAACGTGAGTGTGGTGCGATCACCGTCGGCCAACTGCACGGAACGCGCGCCTTCGCCGACGGTGATGAATTCGCCGCCATCGACGGTCACGCTGTAACTGCCGTTCTTGCCGCTGAGGTTGTCGAGATCGAGTGCGAGTTCGGCACGGTCGCCACTCGCCATCGCGCGTGGCGCACTGGCTTCGACCACGAGCGGTGCCTGCACGATGATTTCGCGTTCGACCGCGCCATATTTTTCTTCGCCATAGGCGACCGCAGCGAGACGCAACGTGCCATTGAAGTCGGGCAGTTTCAGGGCAATCGTCGCCGAGCCCTTGGCATCCAGCACTACGGGTGCGTTGAACAGGTCGATGGTCTGTACTTTGACATTCGGGCGCTTCGCTTGCGGCAGGCCAAGCAGTGCGGCGTCACCGCCGTAGCGCAATCGCGCCTGCAGGCCATCGAGCGACTCGATGATGCGACCGTAGACGTCATACGCACTGATGCCATGGCGACGCGGTGAAAAGAACCACGCGATCGGATCCGGCAGCGGGAATTGCGTCAGGTTGAGGATACCGACATCCGTCGCCGACAAGGTCACGCGTGCCGTTTTTCCGGCGAGCGTTGGCGCAGAAATCTTGACCTCGACCGATTCATCCGGCCGCGCCTTGTCCTTCGCCGCAATCGTCATCTCGGCCTTGCGCGACTTGCGTTCAAGTGGCAGGTGGATCACGCCGACGGCGCGATTCGGGGTGATCTTTTCGCTGGACGAACCGGGACGGAAGACGATCGCGGTGATGTACAGGTCGTGGCGATTCCAGTCGGCGCCGACCGGAATATCGAGCTTGGTTTCGCCGCTGACCTCCATGCGCTTCTGCCACAACAACTGGTTGCTTTCGACCATGATCAACGCCGAACCCGCATGCGGCGGCTTCAAGGTGATGTGGGCGACATCGCCCGGCGCGTAGGCCGGCTTGTCGAGCGCGATCTTGACCTTGTCCGGACGACTACCGCGATCCTGGCCATCGTTGTACCAATCCCAACCGGCAGCAAACGGAATGCGCGTGGTGAGTTGCGTCGCCGGATCGAAAATTTCGAGGCGATACCCACCCCATTCGACGCGAGCGTCGTAACGCAGGCGTTCACCGGCCTTCACGTCAAGTGCGCGTTCCTCGACCACTTCCCAGCGCGACAGATAGTCGGTCTGCCAGCCGGTGCCCTGCACCCAACGCCAGTTGTAGTTGCGGATTTCGCGCAGCAGTTTCACTTTCAATCCGCCTGCGGCAAGCAGGTCGCCAGCGGCGTTGGCACGCACGATTTCGAAGCCGACTTTGAGGCCCGGGTCGGCACCGTCTTTCATGTCGAACAGCGGACGCGCACCGACCAGTTCCGTCGCCGGCCAGATCGTGCGCTTGAGCGGACGCGTCACCGCGCGACCTCCGCTTTCAAACAAGGAACCGACGACGATCACCTGCACCGGTCCGGTCGGCGCTTTTGCCTCTTCGAGGGTGATCTCGGCGTCCAGCATTCCGTCCTCGTCGAGCACTTCGTCGAGCGCGTCGCGCGGCTCTTTCGGCAATTCGGCGAGCGGGTCGCCGAAGTGGAAATCCTTCAGGGCTTCGATCGGATGTACGTCCGCCTGCACCGATACGCGCGCGGTGAAACGGTTTCCTGCGGCTGGCGCGCCATACAACCAGTCGCCTTCCACCTTCAATGCGAGGGCATCGCCGGCGGCGAGTGTGGGCGGTGCATCGAGCACGAGCTTCATGCGTTCGGGCAGGAATTCCTCGACGCGGATCGGATACAGGGTCGGGTTCTGCATGGTCGGGTCGGTACTGAACTCGACGCTCCATTTTCCGGTCGGCACGTCGCCGTCGAGCGTGCGTTCGTAGCGAACATAGTTGAGTTCACCCGGGTCCAACTGGCTGCGACCGAGTTCGCGTCCGTCCGGCTGACGCAAGGCCACGAACAGCGGTTGCTTGGCGGTCATCTTGCCGTCGTGATCACGCAGGATGGCGGAAACACCGACGGTTTCGCCGGGTCGATACAGGTCACGTCCGGACCAGGGGAAAATCTCGAGCGGCATCTGCGCACGCCCGGCGATCGCGAACTCGGAAAGATCGAGCGCCGGCGTATTGAAATTCAGCAGCGCGTAGTCGTCGCCCCAATGCGCGATCAGGGTGTCGGCGGCATTGAGCTTGTATTGCAAGAGCGCCATGCCTTCGCCGTCGGTTTCGGCATTGACCAGTGTTTGGCCCTGCAGGTTGCGTATTTCAATCGCGACATTGGCCTTGGCCTTTCCCGATTCCAGCGACGCCGTATGCACCAGCAATTTGTCGGCGTAGGCGCGCACATGCAGGCCGATGTCGCTGACGAAGAACATCGCCGTGTCGTATTCACCGCGATAACTGCCGCCGCGCTTGAGTACGGCGAAGTACAGGCCGGAGGCTTTCATTTCTTCGATGTCGCGGATCGGCAGATAGCTGACGCTGCGTTCGTTGCGCGTCACTTCCAGCGCGAAGCGGTTCGAGTACACCGAGTCGCCGTACTTGGTCAGTTGGTCGACGGACCAGTTCCACTTGGTGCCGTTCTTCTGGTGTTCGTCGAGAAAAGG
>JAYUXS010000048.1:0-2248 GCA_043752845.1 Lysobacterales bacterium
CCGGCGTTCTTGCCGCCGATATTGGCGATGTCGGCGAAGCTTGTTTCGAGTTGCGTCTGGTAGTCGTCCCACAGCGGCAGGCGCCAGGCGCGGTCGTGCACTTCCTCGCCGGCGGCGATCAATTCGTTGGCGAGATCGTCGTGCTTGCTCATCAAACCGCTCGCGTGTTTGCCGAGGGCAACGATGCAGGCGCCGGTCAGGGTCGCGATATCGATCACGGTGTGCGGTTCGAAGCGGCGCGCGTAGGTAAGCGCATCGCACAGAATCAGGCGACCTTCGGCGTCGGTGTTCAATATTTCGACGGTGATGCCGGACATGGTGGTGACGACATCGCCAGGGCGCGAAGCATCGCCATCGGGCATGTTCTCGACCGCTGGCACGATGCCGATCAAATCGACCGGCAGACCGAGGCGCGCACTCGCTTCGATCGCACCGAACACCGAGGCGGCGCCGCACATGTCGTACTTCATTTCGTCCATGCCGGCCGCGGGCTTGATGCTGATGCCGCCGGTGTCGAAGGTGACACCCTTGCCGACCAGCACGACGGGTTTTCGCTCGCGCGAACCCTGGTAACGCATCACGATCAGCTGTGGCGGGTTGGCGCTGCCGCGGGCGACGCCGAGCAGCGCGCCCATGCCGAGCTCCTGCATCTGCGCGCGATCAAGGACCTCGACGCTGACATTGGCCAGATCGCGCGCCATCTGTCGCGCGACATCGGCGAGATAGAGCGGCGTGCAGATGTTCGGCGGCAGGTTGCCGAGTTCGCGCGTGCGGCGCATGCCGTGCGCGATGGCGCGGCCGGCTTGCACCGTGGTCTCTTCATGCGTGGCGATCGCAAGTTCGCTGATGCCGTCGACGCGTTCCAATTTGCGCCGCGTCGCTTCGTAACGGTAAAGCGCAGACTCGGCGGCGATCACATGCTCGCGCACTGCCCAGGCGTTGTCGCGGCCGACGATGGTGAGCTCTGCAAGCCAGCTCGCCGCGCGTCGCGACGGCCCGGTGCGCAGTGCTTTCAGTGCCTCGCGCACCGCACCGAGATAGCGCGCGGCACCGAACAGGTTCGCATCGCCGAGTCCGACCAGCAGCACGCGCTTGGCGCTGACACCGGGCAGGTCATAAAGACGCGTCAACTGATTGACCTTGGTGCCGACATCACCGGCATCGATGCGCGCGCGGATGGCCCCGTTGCTGGCGCGATCCACGTCCGCCGTCGCGTCCGGCAGCACGCCGCGCTCGAACACGCCGAGAATCAGGACATCAGCGACGCATTCGGCGGGTTGCGCTTTCAGTGAAACGACATCGATACTCATGCAATGTCCTGCGGAAGCTGGGCTTCCATTGATGGTGTGAGGGACGGCGACTGCACGTCGCCTGATAGACTCGCCGCGCCCGCAATCGGGCGTTGCAATGGTCGGCAGTCTAGCAAACCGGCGCAGCTTGCCTGACGGACGAATGCCTTGACGACCGAACGCCCTGACGACAGAGAACGATGCCACGCATCATCGACCGTTACTTGCTGCGCGAACTCGGCCGCTCCTTCGTGGCGGTGAACATCGTGCTGTTGATGGTGACGTTTGGCGGCGTGCTCACCAATGTGCTCAATCGCATCGCCAGCGGCAAGTTGCCGGCGTCGCTGCTGTTGGCCCAGGTCGGGCTGCGTTCGCTCGATGGTCTCGCGATCATCCTGCCGCTCGGCATGTTCCTGACCGTGTTGCTCGCCTATGGACGCCTGTATCGCGACAGCGAAATGGCGGTGATCGCCGCATCGGGTTTGCGCTTGCGCGCGATGTTGCGGCCGGTGTTGTGGCTGGCGCTACCGCTGTCGGTGCTGCTCGCCGGCATCACCTTTGTCGCGAGTCCGCGCGCGCTCGCGCTTGCCGACAAACTTGTCCAGGAGGCGAACCGTTCATTGCTGGTCGCGGGCCTTGAAGCCGGCCGCTTCGTCGATCTGCCGGGGTCGCTCGGCGTCATCTACATCGGCACCATGAGCGCCGACGGCCGCAGCTTCACGCGCCTGTTCCTGCAGTCGGAACAGGACGGCCGGCTCGATGTCGTTACCGCCGCGCGCGGCGAGCTGTACAACGACCGCGCCGGGCGCGAGCGTTATCTGCGTCTGTACGAGGGCTTTCGCGTCGAGGGCACGCTCGATCAGCCGGACTTCCGCGCCATGCGCTTTGCACGCAACGACATCCGCCTGCCCGAGCCCGAGGAGGCTGGTCCGAAGAATGCGGAAACGCGTCGTGACAGC
>JAYUXS010000049.1:0-12049 GCA_043752845.1 Lysobacterales bacterium
CTATGCGCAGAGTGCCCGACAGCCGGGCGAATATATCGTCCATGCCGCCGAGCCGATTTCACTGACGATCACCGGACTCGGCCAAGCCGAAGCCTATGCGCATCGCGGCGCCGTGCTCAGCACGGGCACTCAAGGCGCGGATCAGGCGAGCGCTGACGATGTGCTGCTGCGTCTGAAACCGAACGGCGTGCGCGATCCGGAATTCGGCAGTAATGGTCGCGTCACCGTCGCCAATGCCGACTACTTCGATCGGCCAATACGCGCCTTCGCGGATGGCGACGGCATCCTCGTCGGCACCGCCGTGCGTCAGGCTGAAGCGAACCAGGACTTGATGCTGGCGTATCGCATTGCCTCGGGCAGTCTGTTCAAGGACGGGTTCGAGTAACCAGGCCGGCACGCCAACTTGGCCGCACCGCCCATCGGCATCGTTCGGATGTTTGCGACGCCGCTAGTTATTTTTGGACTTGCGTGGCTTGGCCGGCGTGCTCGTCGCGAGCAGCGACAAGGCGGACTGGAATGCGGCTTCCGGCATCGCCTTGAGTGCATGCAAGCCAGCGCGTAGCAACTCGTTCTTTTTCACCGGGCGGCCGGACGCTTTGGACGCCGACTTCAACTGCGGGATCAGTGCGTAGTCGGCCTCGGGCATCGAAAAGCTGCCGCGAATGCGCTTGGCCTTCACCGGATGTGCGGGATCGCTTGCGGCCGGTGTTGCGCTTGCGCGCTTGACGGCAGCCAGTTTGGTCTTCGTTGTCTTTGTCGAATTCGCTTTGGTGGCCGCATCCGCATTTTTGGATTGCTGCGGTTTGGCTTGCCTGGACTTGCTGGTCATCAACTTGTGCTCCTGGTGGTTGCGTCGGGCCGAACGGGCATGCGCCGCCCGCCAATCAATCCTTCGCGACGGTTGAGGATATCGCCGTTACCGCGCTCGATTGTTACAAGCGCAACCACCGTGTCCACGTCATCGCGCGCGACGTCGCCAACCTGAGCGACAATTGCGCTTTCCGAATTGCGAGCGCACACCATGGCCGACTCCCAGATCCGCATCGCCATCCACGGCGGTGCTGGCGTGCTCGATCCGCAAAGTTTTCCGGAAACACGTCGCCGCGCGGTAGCGCAGATCCTGCACGACATCGTCGCGGCCGCAACCAGCGAATTGCGCGCCGGTGCCGAAGCCACCACCGTCGTCGCCAATGCCGTGGCCGCACTCGAAGACGCCGAATTCTTCAACGCCGGTCACGGCGCCGTGCTCAATGCCGACGGCGATGTCGAACTCGACGCGGCGATCATGGACGGCCGCGACCGCAGTGCCGGCGCGGTGTGTGCGGCACGCGGCTTGCGCAACCCGGTGCGGGTCGCGGACGCCATCCGTCGCGATGGCCAGCACGTGCTGCTCGCCGGTGACGGCGCACGTCGTTTTGCGATCGAACGCAGTCTCGCGGTCTGCGAATCGTCCGATCTGATCGTGCCGATCCGATTGGCGCAACTGCAGGCCGCGCAACGTCAGGGGCGCATCACCCTCGATCACGACGAACGCTACGATCTCATCGAGCGCAAGAGCGGCACCGTCGGTGCGGTCGCGCGCGATGTGCGTGGCCATCTGGCGGCGGCGACCTCGACCGGCGGCATGACCAACAAGCGCGTCGGCCGCGTCGGCGACGCGCCGTTGATCGGCTGCGGCACCTTCGCCGACGATCAGACGTGCGCGATTTCGGCCACCGGTCACGGCGAATTCTTCATCCGCAGCGTGCTCGCCCACGATATCCACGCGCGCATGCATTACCGCGACGAATCGATCGAAGCCGCTGCCCAACACGTGCTCGCCACATGCGCCGTTCGCGGTGGTGTCGGCGGCCTGATCGGCGTCAGCCGCGACGGCGATCTGGTGCTGCCGTTCAATGCACCGGGCATGTATCGCGCGTGGTTCGATGGCGACGCGATCCATGTCGGCATTTACCGCGAACTGGAAGTCTGATCACGCACGCGCGCGATCGGCAACTGCGCGCGCTGTTGCCATGGCGTGCGTCGGAACAGGTCGATGAAACCGGCATCGATATGACCATTCGCGCAATAGCCGTAAACCCGGTTGCGGCCATCGTGCTTGGCTTCGAACAATGCTGCGTCGGCGATTTCCAGCACGTGTTGCCAGGTGAATGCGGCACCGGCATCGGTTGAGAATGGTAGACAGGCGAAGCCGATCGAACAGGTCTTGCGGATGTGATGGCCGTCGCCGAGATCGAACTCAAAGGCGGCGACCGCCGCGCGCAGACGCTCGCCGCAATGCAGTGCGGCTCGCGCATCTCCGACCTGCGCCACGATCAGGAATTCCTCGCCGCCCCAGCGCACACCAATATCGCCATCACGCAGCTCAGCGCGAATCAGCACCGCGAAGGCTTCGATGACGCGATCGCCGGCGGCGTGTCCGTACTGGTCGTTGACCGACTTGAAGTCGTCAATGTCGATCACCAACAGCGCCAACTGGCGCGCCCGCTGCAATCGTGGCCGCTCGCCGATCACCTGTTGCGCGAGCAGGGGCATCGCTTCCTCGAGCGAGCGGCGATTGCCAAGGCCGGTCATCGAGTCGGTACGACTGGCGCGTTCGACGCGCGCATAGGCATCGCGCAAGGCCGCCGTGCGCTCGTCGACCAGCGTCTGCAACGCGATCGCGCGATGCCGGTATTGCGCGACGACTTGCCGGATCAACGCATAGAGCAACAACAGGCCAGTCGCCGACATTGCCAACACGAACCACGGCCGCTGCCAGATCTTCGGCATGATCTCAATGCCAAGTATCGCCGGCTGTTCGCTGAGTTCGCCGACGCGGTTGCGCGCGCGAATTTGCAGTTCGTAGTGACCCGGCCAAAGACCACCGAAACTGACCACGCGATGTTCGGCATCGACCTCGATCCAGTCGGGGCTGATGCCCATCAGGCGATAGGCATAATCGTTCGTGGTCGGCGCAGAAAAATCGCGAGACGCAAATTCGACCGAGAATTGCGATTGTTCGTGGGTCAACCGCAGCTGCCGAGTGTTCGCTGCTTGCGGCTGCGATAAACCATCCACAGTGACATCGGTGATCAGCATCTGCGGTGGCTGTGACCAGGGTTTGAACTGCTCGGGGTCGACGACCGCGAGGCCGGTGGTGCCGCCGAACAGCAGGCGTCCGTCGCGCATTCGCGCCGCGGCGCCGACCCAGTTGGTGCCGACATCGAGGCCATCGGCACGCTCCAGGCGATAGACCACGTCGGTGTCCGGATCGAACAGCACGCTCTGTGACCACAGGCGACCGCGCGCGTCTTCGAGGACATTGCTGCCGAATGCCTTGTCGGTCAGCCCCAGACGTTTGGAAACATGTTCGAACCATTCGCGACCGTCGTCATCGCGCCGATAGAGATCGAGTCCGGTGTCGGTATTGGCCCAGACGCGGCCGCGCCGGTCGACCAGCACATTGGCGACGACATCACCGCCGATACTCGTCGGATCATCAATGGCATGGCGAAACTGACGCAGCGTCTCGGCGCCCGGGTCGAGCACGAGTAATCCGCTCGCCGACCCGAACCACAGGCGTCCGTCGGCATCTTCGTCCATGTCGTTGAATCGCGTGCGTACCGGCTTGCCGTCCGGCCCCGGTATGTCGACAAAAGCGTCGGTCACTGCGTCGTAGCGCAGCAGACCGTCGCCGCTGCCGACCCAGACGCGGCCGTCGCGCCCGATCTCGACAAACTCGGTCTGCAAAGTCGGCAGTCCGTGCTCACGGGTGTAATGGCGGAAGCGCGCATTGCCCAGATCCAGCCGCTGCACACCCGCCTGGAAGGTACCGATCCACAGCGTGCCGTCTTCCGCTTCGGCCATGCCGCCGATGACGCCATCGGCGAGCGCGCCAGGCGTGCCCGGCGTCGCGCGATATCCGCCAACGACGCCGCGTTGCCGGTCGATGATGTCAATACCGTTCTGCGTCGTGCCGGCAAGCACGCGGCCGTCGCGCAGTTCAAGCACACTGAGCAGATTCGGATAACTCAGGCGCCCGGCCTGCACCGGGCTGTGACGCAGAATGCGAAAGGCGAGGTTGCGCGGGTTGTGCCGTTGCAAGCCACCGCCCCAGGAACCGACCCAGAGCAAGCCCGAGGGATCGACGAGCAGCGCGCCGGCCGCATCGAAACTGAGTCCATCGGGAATGCTCGGGTCATGCGCCAGCAGATGGCGCACGTCGAGCTCGCCGCCATCGACGATCGCGATGCCGGAACCGTAGCGGCTCAGCCAGATTTCGCCGTTCGCGGTCTGCGCCATCGCATTGATCCACGACTGCGCCAACTCGCCGGCACGTGCATGTTCGCGGCCGATCCAGCGGATCGCGCCATGGCCGATGTCGACGCGCGCGGCACCGTTTTCGCGCGTGCCGACCCACAGGCTGTCATCGGCAGCTTGCATCAGCGACACCACTTCCTTCGCCGCCAGCGATTCGCCATCGCGCGTCAGCAGGGCTTCGGCCGCGAGATGGCCAGCATGCAGGCGTTGCACGCCATCCTGAGTGCCGATCCAGAGCGTGCCCGCGCGATCGATGATCAGGCTGCGCACGCGCTCGGCCGGTTCCGGCACCGGACCATCACCGCCGAGCACGATCGTCGTGAACTGCTGCGTCGCCGGATCAAATCGCACCAGTCCATCGTCCGCTGCGACATAGACGCCGCCAGCATCGGCGGCGATCGCATAAATGTTGCCTGGACCGATCCCCTGTTTTTTGCCAGGGTCATGGCGATAGCGGGTGAACCTTCCGGTCGCGGGATCAAGCACCGACACGCCGTCGACCTGATGTCCGACCCAGACGCGACCGTCCCTGGCCACGGCGAGCGAGAAGATGAAATCACCGGCCATCGAGTGCGGATCATCGTCGTCGTGGCGAAACCGCCGGAAACGATAGCCGTCGAAACGCAACAGACCATTCTGCGTGCCGATCCACAGGAATCCGTCCGCACCCTGCGCCAGCGCCGTGATCACGCCGTTCGGAATCTCGTCGAAGGTGCCGACCGATTCCAGCGCGCGATGGCCGAAGTCGAAATCGCGCGCATTGTCGGCGGCGGCGTCCGGCGTCGTGAACAACACCATCGCGGTCGCGATCAAGCCCAGCACCCACCCGCTGCCATTGCTGACCGACATGCCCTGGTCTACTCCCGATGCCAATGCCCGACCGATAACCCGGATCGATGCGCCAAGCCCGATCATATCGGCGACTCGGGACGCATCGACCATGCCATCCGGGCCGATTTCGGCGTCGCAATCGCAAACCATCTTGACCGACTGCGGGCCGGCACACACACTCCGCCCAGGCTGCCTGCACCCTCGCAGGCGGCCGGGAGTCATTCATCGCAATGCTGCCACCAGATATCTCCGCCTACGTCTCCAAGCATTTCGCACCGGCCGAACACGCAGGCGTGATGATGCTGCTGGCCAATGCCAAGCAACCCGGCGGTGACCCTGCAGACGCGCGCATGCTGCGCTGCGCCCTGTTCGCTTGCACCAAGACCCTGGCGACTTTGCAGTTCGACCTCGAATGGCTGGCGAGCGACAGCCGCGACGTGATCATGAGCGGCGAATTCGCCCGCAAGGACGGCAACTGGGTGCAGGTGCGCGATCTAACGCAACCGTTCCCGCCCGGTGCCTGACTTCGACGCGGCTGCCGCACCCGGAACTTGAACGCCGAGCGGAATGCGCACAGCACCCCGATTTATCACGAAGGCATGCGTCAGTTGCAGGATCTGCGCGAGACACGGCCGCTCGCCGATCGCCTCGCCGAAGTGGTCGTGCGTAGCGCATTCAGCGACACCGACCGCGACTTCATCCAGCGCTGTTCGATGCTGTTTGTCGCGAGCGCCGATCGTGAGGGGCAACCGGATTGTTCGTACAGGGGCGGACTGCCCGGTTTCGTGCGCGTGCTCGACGAGACCACGCTGGCAATGCCCGACTACGACGGCAATGGCATGTATCGCAGCTGTGGCAATGTACGGGTCAATCCGCAGGTCGGTTTGCTGTTCATCGACTTCGAAACACCCAAACGCCTGCGCGTGAACGGCCATGCCACGCTCGCCACGGATGATCCGCTGCTCAGTGAATTTCCCGGCGCCGTGTTCATCATCCGCGTCACCGCGCAAACCATCTTCCCGAACTGCCCGCGTTATCTGCATCGAATGCAGCAACTCGAACCATCACCCTACGCACCCCGCTGCAACTACACCCCGCCCGTGCCCGGGTGGAAAACATCAGAAGCCTTCCGCGATGCATTGCCGGAGCGGGATCGTGGCGATCCGCCCGAAAGTACAAGTGATTCGCGGGCGTGAACGGGTAAACTCGCGGCCTTCGCCCAGGAGGTCATGATGACGGCACTCGCAACGGCTGCGCCCACGCGCGGCAAATCGAAGGTCTATGCGGATGCCGCGACGGCATTGCGCGATCTGGTCGCCGACGGGCAGACGCTGGCAGTCGGCGGGTTCGGGCTGTGCGGCATTCCCGAAGCGCTGATCGCGGCCCTGCGCGATTCCGGCAAGAAGGATCTGACCGCGATCTCGAACAACGCCGGTGTCGACGGCTTCGGGCTCGGCATGCTGCTGTCGACGCGTCAGATCAAGAAAATGATTTCGTCCTATGTCGGCGAAAACAAGGAATTCGAGCGGCAGTATTTGTCCGGCGAACTCGAACTCGAATTCAACCCGCAGGGCACGCTCGCCGAACGCCTGCGCGCCGGCGGCGCCGGAATCGCGGCGTTCTTCACGCGCACCGGCTACGGCACGATCGTCGCCGACGGCAAGGAGACGCGCGAGTTCGACGGCCACTGGTACGTGCTCGAAACCGCGCTGCGTGCGGACGTCTCGCTGGTCAAGGCATGGAAGGCGGACAAGTCCGGCAACCTCGTGTTCCGCAAGACTGCACGCAACTTCAATCCGGCCTGTGCGATGGCGGGAAGGGTCTGCGTTGCCGAAGTCGAGCAGATCGTTGAAGTCGGCGCCATCGACCCGGACCACGTGCATCTGCCCGGCATCTATGTCGATCGCATCGTGTTGAATGCGACCCCCGAGAAGCGCATCGAGCAGCGCACTGTTCGCGCGGTCTAGGTAGACATTGTTGTGACCAGCGAGATCGATGTCCTTAAAATCATCAGTGAACGGCTGCGTTCCGTAGGCATTCCCTTCATGCTGACCGGTTCGTTCGCGCTCGCTTGGTACGCCACGCCGCGGATGACGCGCTACATCGATCTGGTGGTTGCGTTTGGTCAAAGCGACGTGGATCGATTGGTCGCAGCGTTCGCGCCTGACTTTTACATCGATGCCGACGATGCACGGCGTGCGGTCGAATCGGAACGAATGTTCAACCTGTTGCACCTCGAAAGCGGCGTCAAGGTCGACTTCATCGTTTGTAAGCGCGACAGCTATCGGCAAACCGAGTTCGAACGACGACTTGCCGTTCAAATTGGCGACGTCGAGACTTGGATCGTGAGCCGTGAAGACCTGATTCTGTCCAAGCTCGTCTGGGGACGTGACAGCGGTTCGGAAATTCAGCGGCGCGACGTGCGGGCATTGATCGATGCGCCGTTGGATCGCGACTACCTGCGGCACTGGGCGTCACATCTCGGTATCTTGAATCTGCTCGACGAGGCCCTCGCATGAACGATACGACACCGGCAATGGCCGCGATGGTTGCAGCGCGATACCAAAGCATGTCGCCTGAGCAGCGTCTGCGTGCCGCAGCGTCGCTGTTTGACACTGCGCGCGTCATCGTTGACTCGTCGCTGCCGCCCGAACTCACCCCGACGGAGCGTCGGCTGGCACTTGCGCGCCGAATGTATGGCGACGAACTCCGCCCGGCCGCGTTGCATGCGCACGCCGAATGGTTGCAACAACCTCTCAATGGAGACAAGTGATGCCCTGGACCCGCGATGAAATGGCGCAGCGCGCCGCGAATGAATTGAGCGATGGTGCCTACGTGAATCTCGGCATCGGCTTGCCGACGCTGGTCGCGAACTTCATTCCCGAAGGTATGGACGTGTGGCTGCAATCGGAAAACGGCTTGCTCGGCATCGGTCCGTTTCCGTCAGAAATCGAAGTCGATGCCGACCTGATCAATGCCGGCAAGCAGACCGTCACTGCGCGTCAGGGTGCGAGCTACTTCGGCAGCCACGACTCGTTCGCGATGATCCGCGGCGGCCACATCGACCTCGCCATTCTCGGCGCGATGCAGGTGACGCACCAGGGCGACCTCGCGAACTGGATGGTGCCGGGCAAGATGGTCAAGGGCATGGGCGGCGCGATGGATCTGGTCGCCGGCGTCAAACGCGTGGTCGTGCTGATGGAACACACCGCCAAGAGCGGCGAGCACAAGATCCTGCCGCAATGCACGCTGCCGCTGACTGGCGTCGGCGTCGTCAACCGCATCATCACCGAGCTTGCGGTGATGGACGTGACGCCTGCGGGATTGAAGCTGGTCGAGATGGCGCCGGGGGTCAGTCGCGACGAATTGCAGGCCAGGACCGGCGTTGCGTTCAATCGCGAATAGGTAGCAACATCAGGGCGCGATGAGTACCTGCCGATCATGCGGTGCGAAATGTGGCGACGCGAGTCGCTATTGCCCGGATTGCGGTGCCGCGCTCGCTCCGGGCGACCCGACCGCGCCGCTGTCCGCTGACTCATTGTCGGCAACACCGCTGCACCCGCTGGCGAACGATGGCCGAGCGATGGGCGCCGCGCGTTCCTTGCCCGCGAGCACGTCACGCCTGCTGCCCGGCACGTTACTCGGCGGCCGTTATCGCCTCGTCGCCCTGCTCGGTCGCGGCGGCATGGGCGAGGTGTATCGCGCCGACGATTTGAAACTCGGTCAGACCGTTGCCCTGAAGTTCCTGCCCGATGCGCTCGCACGCGACGCCGAGAGCCTGGAGCGCTTCTACGCGGAAGTTCGCATTGGCCGCCAGGTATCGCATCCGAACGTCTGCCACTTGTACGACTTCGTCGAGATCGATGGGCATCACTGCCTGTCGATGGAATATGTCGACGGCGAAGATCTGGCGACACTGCTGAAGCGCATCGGCCGCTTGCCTGCGGACAAGGCCATCGTCATTGCCCGCGAGATCGGCGCGGGACTCGCCGCAGCGCATGACAAGGGTGTGATCCATCGCGACCTGAAGCCGGCCAATGTGATGATCGACGGCAAGGGCCGCGCGCGCATTACCGATTTCGGCATTGCCGCACTGGCCGACAATGTTGCCAATGAAGCGAGCGCCGGCACCCCGGCCTACATGGCGCCCGAGCAACTGCTCGGCGCGCCGGCATCGGTTCAGAGCGACATCTACGCACTCGGCCTGGTGCTATACGAGACTTTCACCGGGCAACGACGCTTCGAGGCACGCACACTCGAAGAACTGAAGGCATTGCACGCGCAATCACAACCGCCGAGCCTGACCAGCAGCGTGCGCGACATCCCGATTGAGGTCGAACGCGTCGTGCAGCGTTGCCTCGAACGCGACCCGCAGGCGCGGCCGGCAACCGTGAACGTGGTACTCGCGGCACTGCCCGGCGGCGATCCACTGGCCGCTGCGTTGGCCGCCGGTGAAACGCCGTCACCAGCCATGGTCGCAGCCGCCGGACGCGTCGGCGATTTGTCGCGCACCGCGGCGTGGTCGCTGCTGCTGCTGGCGATCGCGGCATTGTTTGCACTCGATCGCGTGTCCATGCGCGCCAGCATCCTCGCCCTGTCTCCGCCGGAAAAACCGCCTGAAGTGCTAATCGAGCGCGCACGCGAATTGCTGGTTCGACATGGTCACGCGCAACAGCCGACGGACACCGCGTACGGATTCGGGTTCAACCGCAGCTACCTGAACTACATCGCCGCGCGCGACACCGCGCCAGACCGTTGGCAACGGCTCGCGGAGGTGCGACCTGGCGTGCTGCTGTTCTACTACCGACAAAGCCCGAACGAACTGGTTGCGCTGCGTACCGAGATTGCGGCCTTTGCCCCGGCCACCGTCGGCCGTGTCACCCAGGAAGACCCGCCCAGCCTGATCCCCGGCATGGCCGACGTGACGCTGGACCGTTCCGGACGACTACTGGGTCTGCGCGTTGTGCCGCCAGTTGAAGATCCCCCAGGCGCGTTCGTCGAGCCGGACTGGTCAGCCTTGCTCACCGACGCGGGATTCGACGGCGGTACGCGCGTGGCAGTCGCGCCACGCCGTGCGGCACCTGTCGACTCCGACCGCAAGGCGGCGTGGGACGCGACCTACCCGGGGCAACCCGATGTGCCAATACACATCGAAGCTGCGGCGTATCAGGGCAATCCTGTGTGGTTCGAGACCCGCGCGCCATGGACACGCCCGCCATCCACGGTGCCGGCGACCGCGTCGATCCTGTTTTGGATCATCGTCGGCTTTTCGATACTGTCGACGATCGCAATGGTCGTATTGTCGCGACGCAATCTGCGGCTCGGACGCAGCGACCGCGCCGGCGCATTCCGGCTGGCGATCACGCTGTTTGCGGCGTCTGCGCTGGCGCTGCTGTTGCGCGCAGACCATGTCGCCCTGCTGTTCGCCGAAGCCAGCATGCTGATGAACCTGCTCGCGCAGTCGCTGACGTATGCGTTTGCCGCATGGCTGAACTACCTCGCGCTGGAACCGATCGCGCGCCGCCGCTGGCCACTGTTGCTTGTCGGCTGGAACCGCCTGCTTGGCGGTCGCTGGCGCGACCCTCTGGTGGCCAGCGATGTCCTCGTGGGCGCGATGCTCGGCATCGCTCTGGCACTGCTCGTTCAGGCCAGCGTGTTAATGCCGACATGGCTCACCGGCGGTCCCGTGCTGCCCTGGTTTCCGTTGCTGAGCACGCTCGGCTCGCTGCGACAGATCGGCTATGTGTTGCTGTCGGCGCCCTACACCGCGGTGGTGTTTGGGCTCGGCAATCTGTTTGCGTTGATTCTGCTGCGCGCACTGTTGCGCAATCGCACACTGGCTCTGATCGCACAGTTCGCGTTGACCTATGTCGCGTGCCTGATGATGACGGGCACATCGCAGGTGCTGGCGCCGGCGATCGTTGTATTCGCCGCGATCTGGCTCACGGTTCTGTTGCGGGCGGGATTGCTCGCGGGCATCGTCGGCTTCTATGTGTTCATGGTGCTCGACGCGGTACCGCTGCCGCTGACATTCGTCGCCTGGTATGCCGGCGGCACTGGGCTGGCATTGGCTGTGTTGGGCGCCTTGATGGTCGCTGCTTTCTACCTTTCGCTGGGCGGCAAGTCGATCTTCGGCGCCGAATTGATCGAACGCGATGCCGGGTTGTGACGTGGCATGGAGCTAGAACACCCTGACCGCAATCATCACTGGCGAGCCGCGTGTCGAACTGTTTCAGGATCTGGTCCGTGAAGGTGAAGTACGCGCACAGGAGCCACTCGACGAGACGCTCGAAAGTTATCTGGTCTTCACCCTGATCGAGCATTTGCGCGACAGCAATGTCGGCGCACAGCCCATGGCGATGGAGTTGCTTGAAGGCCTCGATCAATCCGGGGTATTGCGCGATCAATCCCTACGCCAGGTGGGCGACCGCTGCCTGTTGATCGCCGGTTTCTACCCGGGACTCGCGCGCAAGCGCATGGTCACCCCGCATTACTACGCCGCACTCGGCCAACATGCCTATGGTGAACTGGCGGCCGCCCTGCGCGCGTCGCTGGCCGATCTCTATCAGACCCTGTCGACCGCCTTCGATGCGCTGGTGCGCGTCCTCGCCGAATGCCGCGCGCTCTTCGGCACGAGATATGTACCGGTGCTGGAGTTCGCGCCGATTCCGCTGTTGACGCATTCGACTTCGCGGCGGCGGCACTGATCCGGCGTCGCTGATCGCCGTGGCCGTGATCCTCACCTACACCGTGTACGTGTATCGCGTGTTCTGGGGTCGCAGTCGCCAACCACTCCGGCGCGTCAAACTGCCGCCGCGCAAATGCGCATTTCGCGCGAGGAATTCATTGATGCGCGGCACCTGCGAAAAACGCGCGAACGCATTCAGCAATGGTCGCGACACGCGCGCCCGATGCC
>JAYUXS010000050.1:0-2242 GCA_043752845.1 Lysobacterales bacterium
GATCAACTTCATGCAGTGGCGGGGCCCGGCGATGGTCGTGGCGGTGCTGTTGCTGGTCGCCGCACTAATTTCGTTTCCGACACGTGGATTGAATTTCGCGCTCGACTTCACCGGCGGTGCATTGATCGAAATGAAGTTCGAGAAGCCCGCGGATCTGCCCGCCATTCGCAAGCAGCTCACTGAAGCCAAGTTCTCGAACGCGGTGGTGCAGAACATCGGCGCCGACGACAAGGAAGTGGTGGTTCGACTTCGAGTCGAAGACGGCAAGATGTCGACGGAGATGCTGGGCACTTCGGTAGTGTCTGCGCTGCAGAGCTCGGCCAATCCGGTACAGATCGTGCGCAGCGACTTTGTCGGTCCGCAGGTCGGCAAAGAGCTTGCCCAGCAGGGCATTCTGGCTGTGCTGTTTGTCGGCATCGGATTTCTGGCCTATGTCACCTTACGCTTCGAGGTCAAATTCGCGATCGCAGCCATCATCACCACGATGCACGACGTGATCGTCACCGTAGGGTTTTTCTCGATCACGCAATTGGACTTTGACCTGAACGTGCTCGCCGGTGTGCTGTCGGTGATGGGCTACTCGATCAACGACACCATCGTGGTCTTCGACCGTGTTCGCGAAAACTTCCGCAGCCTGCATCGTGTCGAGGCCTATGAAGTGCTGAATCGCTCCATCAATCAGACGCTGTCGCGCACGATCATCACCTCGTTCGTGGCCCTGCTGACCGTGCTCGCGCTGTATTTCTTCGGTGGCTCGGCACTCAAGGGTATGGCCGAATCGCAGATCATCGGTATCGTCATCGGCACCCTGTCGTCGATCTTCGTCGCTTGCCCGCTGCTGCTCTGGCTCGGCACCACGCGCATCGATCTTTTGCCGCGTGCGCGCGACGAAACCGATCTCGCACGCCGACCGTAACTGGATCAGACCTTGATGAACGCGAGGCCGGGCATGTCCCGGCCTCGCCATTTGTGAACCCGTCATTTGTGAACCACTGGGCGCTGGACAAGCGCCAGCGGCCCGCGTACTCTGCGCCCACATTGGAACGAAGCCCTTCAGGCCGAGCGTTCCTAAGCCGCCCGACGAGTGGCCCTGACCCATCCGAACCTCGTAATCAGCCTCGCATACTGCGTCGCTTTTGCAGATTCCGGGTTTCTCTATTGATCGACCTCTCTTGATCGACCTCTCTAAATCGACTTGATTGTCCTTGGCACATGGCGGTTCGTCCGCATGTGTTTCGACGCCGGAAATTCATGAGCAGCGAAGTCGCTGAAATCAACCCCAACGTGGTGCTGTTTCCCGCACAGCCGCAGCAGCAGGAAATGCCGCTGGCGACCGTGCGTGGCCAGCCGATGCTGGTGATGCCACTCGACCTGTACATCCCGCCAGACGCGCTCGAGGTCATCCTCGAAGCCTTCGAGGGACCGCTCGATCTGCTGCTGTACCTGATCCGTCGCCAGAACCTCGACATCCTCGACATCCCGATCGCCGAGATCACCCGCCAGTACGTCACCTACATCGACCTGATGGAGGACTTGCGCCTGGAACTTGCGGCCGACTATCTGGTGATGGCCGCGATTCTCGCCGAGATCAAGTCGCGCCTGCTGCTGCCGCGACCACCGGGCGCCGAGAACATCGAAGACGACCCGCGTGCCGATCTGGTGCGTCGCCTGCAGGAATACGAGCGTTTCAAAAAGGCCGCGGAAGACATCGAAGCGATGCCGCGCCAGGATCGCGATTTCTTCCCGGCTTCGGCCGAAGTCGGCGAACGCCAGGTGGTGCGCATTCCGCCACCGGTGGACCTGAAGGAACTGTTGAGCGCCCTTCAGGATGTGCTCAAGCGCGCCGATCTGTTCGGTCGCCACAATATCAAGCGCGAAGCGCTGTCGGTGCGTCAACGCATGACCGATGTGCTGGCTGCGCTCGAAGACCACGAGTTTCATCTGTTCGAAACACTGTTCACGATCGAGGAAGGACGCCTCGGAATCGTCGTCGCATTTCTCGCGATTCTCGAACTCGCAAAGGAAAACCTGATCGACATCACCCAGAACGACGCCTTCGCGCCGATCTATGTCCGCACCAAGACGGCGGAAGCCTGACCCCACATGTTCAAGCAGACGATGGAACCGGAACAACTCAAACGCATCATCGAAGCCGCCCTGCTCGCCGCCGGACAACCGCTGACCTTCGTGCAACTCAACGAACTGTTCGGCGAGGAAGAAATGCCGGGCGTCGACACGATCG
>JAYUXS010000051.1:0-5424 GCA_043752845.1 Lysobacterales bacterium
TCAAGGTGCTCGAATTCAACGTTCGCTTCGGCGATCCGGAAACGCAGCCGATCATGCTGCGCCTGCAGTCCGATCTCGTCGATCTGCTCGAAGCCGCACTCGACGGCCGCCTCGCCCAGACCACAGCGGTCTGGGATCCGCGCCCGGCGATCGGCGTGGTCATGGCCGCGCATGGTTATCCGGCGCAGGTACGCAACAACGACGAGATCCATGGTCTGGATGCGACGCAGTCGACCGCGGCGAAAATCTTCCATGCCGGCACAAGGCTCGACGGCAGCCGCGTACTCACCGCCGGCGGTCGCGTGCTCACCGTCTGCGCGCTCGGCAACGACATATTCGACGCGCGCAACAAGGCCTACGCCGAAGTTGAAAAGATCCGCTTCGACGGCGCCCACTACCGCCGCGATATCGCGCATCGGGCGATCGGGCGCGTTTAGCGCTCGATTTCAGGCGCGCTCCGTCAGGGCGTCTTCATCCGAACCGTCGACCGGACCCGCCCACGACTGACGCACCGCGGCTCGTCGCGCTTCACATGCCCCAATCGAAGCCGATCAAAAGATTGCGGCCCGGTGCGTCGATGCCGCTGCCGTGCTCGCGGTAAGCCTTGTCGCCGAGATTCTCGATTCGCGCTTCGATGACCAGATCGTCGTTGACGCGATAGCGCGCGCCGAGATCAACGCGACTGAAACCGGCGGTGCCCTCGGGATTGATGCGCGGGTCGGTGAGGTCACGCTCGCTAAGGCGATCCTGGCGCGCGGCGGCGAACACCTGCGCGTCGAAGCGCCAGCGATCGCTTTGCTGCCACTGCAGACCGAATTGCGCATTCAACGGTGGCACGCGATCTGCAGGCGTGTCTCCGGCGTTCGCTGCGAGTTGTTCGTCGCCGCGAGTGTGATTGAGGTTGGCCGAGAAGGTGAAGGCGTCATCGGCAAACCAGCGCAGACCCGCTTCGACGCCGTGCAGTTGCGCGCCCGCCAGATTCACGTTCTGCACAATGCGCCGGCCGCTGGTCGTGGTCGCGCCGGTAAACACGGTGGTGATGCGATCGGTGAAATCACTCTGCCAAAGGTAAGCCTCGGCTTCAACCTTCACACTCGAGTGCTTGATGCCGAAGTCCAGGCTGCGCACGCGTTCCGGGCCGAGGTCGGCATTGGGCATCGCGAAGCGATTGCCCGGACGATCGCCGAACTGGCCGACATCGAACACATTCGGCGCGCGGAAGCCGCGGCCGACATTGGCGACCAGACGATTCGCATCGTTGAGCGCCCAGGTGGCGCCGAATTGACCGGTCAGCGCCGAATCTTTGATGTCGACACCAGCCCGCACGTCACTCTCGGGAATCGTCAGTTCGAAGCGATTCGCGCGCAGGCCGCTGACGATGTCGAGACGCTCCGTCGGGCGCCAGTCGCTCAACACATACAGCGCGCTGCTGTCTTGCCGCGCGTTGTCCGGGAAGCGCGGCGCGGCGGCTGCGCTTGCGTCGGTATTGATGTTGCGATTGACGCGCGCCGAGCGCACACGATCGCGATAGAACTCGGCGCCGTAGCGGATCTCGTGGTTGGTGCTGACGAGTTTCGCGGCACTGGCGAGCACGCCATCGAGACGGTCCTTGTTGAACTCACGCGCCTCGCTGCTCGAACCGCGATCGCGGCTGCGACGGTCGTCCTTGATCAACTGGTTGCCGACTTGCCATTCGATACGGTCTGCGAACGGCAGTGTCGCGTCGTAGCGGTGCACCACCTGCGCAAAACGGCGCATCTGCGGTTCGAAGTTCGCGGTCACCGAAGCTGGCTGTGTTTGCCCGAACCCGGGCACGAGTTCGTCGTGGCGATAGGTCAGCGGCTGCTCGGCATACTGCAGGTTGACGATCAGCGTGTGCGCTTGCGCCGGCTTCCAGGCAAAGCGGGCGTTCGCCGCCTCGGTGTCGAAACCACTGAACGGACGCCTGTCGCCGTTGCCGGTTTTACGCAGTCCAAACTGCTGGCGGGTCATGCCGAGATCAAATTCGCGCGTCGCGTCACCGCCATGCAGCTGATAATGCACCAGGCGCTGGCTGTCGACGCTGCCATAACGCGCTCGCGCCTGATGGCGCAAGCCGTCCTCGTTGATGAACATCGCTTCGGGGGCATGCGTCAGCATCTGCACGACGCCACCCATGGCATCCGATCCGTACAGGCTCGCGGTGGGTCCGCGCAATAATTCGATGCGCTCCAGCGCCTGGCCGTCCACCAGCGAAAAATACTGGTTCGGAGCGTTGCGGAAAATCGTACTGTTCAACCGGAAACCATCGACCAGATGCAGCACTTCCGAACCCTTCATGCCGCGCACGATCACCGCGCTCTGCCCAGGTGTGGTCTGTTGAACGAAGGCGCCAGTGGCACCACGCAGGTTCTCGATTGCCGTACTGGCCGCGGCCGGCATGTCGGCGCGATCAATCACCGTCACCGCGCCCGGCACCTGCGATGCATCTTCGGGCGTCATTGTCGCGCTGACTTGCACTGCACGCAGTGCCGTGGTCTTGCCGGCTGTTTTTTTCTCGGCCGCGGTCAGCGGCGAGACGGTCATGGCGATCGCGACGCCAAGGGCCAGCGCGCTAAGCCGGGAATGCGAGCTCAAAGCGGATGTGGTGTTCGCCATTTTCGTCATGGAATTCGAATCTTCTGCTCAGTTGTTGAACGATGTGCAAGCCAAGACCGCCGCTTTCGCGTTGCGAGACCGGCGTCTTGATGTCGAGGCGCGCGTGCACGGCAAGATCAAAACGGCGTGCGCGATAGGCAAATGCCACGGCGACGCAGCACGCTTGCACGGCGACATCAACGCGGATCGCACCGGGTACCGCCCGGAGCCGACCGCTGCCGGAAATGCTAGCGCACCCAGGCCTCAAGCTCGTCGTCGGAAAATGCACCCGCGCGGCGCTTGATGATGCGCCCATCGGCGCCGATCAGCACCGTGTACGGCAGCACGCCGCGACTGTTGCCGAACTGCTGCGACTCGTCCGGCGACATCTCGCTGCCGATCCAGATCGGGTAGGAGACCGGATACCGGTCAAGATAATCGCGCGCCGCACGCTCGGGTTCCACCGCGACACCGAGCACGCGGATGTCCGGGTTGGCACGCGCAAACGCGTCCAGCAACGGCATTTCGGCGATGCAGGGCGGACACCAGCTGGCCCAGAAATTCAACAACAGCGGCCGCCCGTCAGTCACGGCAAGCGTGACCGGCTTTCCATCCAGATCACGCAGTTGAATCGGCGGCGCGCGATCGCCGATATTCATCATTGCGGTCGTCGCTGGTGTTTCGGCGGGGCCGGCACGCAGGCTGCGCGCGAGCAGGAAACCGGCGATGGCAGCGACGGTGATCATGAGGGCGCTGGCGAGCAAATGGCGGATCGACATGGCCGCAGTGTAATTCAGGCGCAGATTCGCGAGTGGCATCGACACTTCTCGCCAGTATCATCAATTTACCGTCCCCGGAATTAAACGCGATGCGCGCACTGCTGTTGCTGATCTTGATCCTGAGCCTGAGTATCGCGCCATCGTGCGTGCGGGCCTTGCAAATGCCGATCTACGAGGGCGAAGTCGCGCTTGATGCCGGCGAGGACCAGAATTCCGAGCGCGCGCTACGTCGCGCTCTGGCGCAGGTGCTGGTTCGGGTTTCTGGCGACCGCAGCGTCAGTGCCGACCCAACCCTGGACGGCATGATGGCCGACGCACGTCGTATCGCGCTGACCATCAGTGCCAAGACCGCGGCCGATGGCACGCCCCGGCTGGTGGCGAATTTCGAGCCGGGCCGGGTACATGACCTGCTTGCCGCGCTCGGTCGCCCGGTCTGGCACAGCGACCGACCGGCGGTGCTGATCTGGCTTGCGATCGATGACGGCGTGCAGAAGCAGATCGCGACCAGCAATCAGATCGCGGCGCTCGGCGCCATCACCGGCACGGCGCAGTTGCGCGGCTTGCCGACCTTGCTGCCACGCATGGACGGCGTCGACCAGAACCGCATCAATCCGGTCACGCTCTGGGGTGCGCCACCGCAAACCGTGATCGCCGCCAGCCAGCGCTACGGCGTCAACACCATGCTGGTCATCCGCCTGACCCGAGGCACACCGTGGCGCGCGCGTTACACCATGATCGATGGGCGCAGTGTCGAGGAATGGGAGCAGAGTGACGCCCAATCGAACACGCTGCTGGCTGCGGCCATTGACGGCACCGGTGATCGCCTGGCCCGCCGTTACGCTGCCGAACCGGAAGGCACGGCGGTCGGTGCCGTCGAATGGTGGGTCGACGACCTGCGCTCCGCCGCCGACTATGCGGCGATGCTCGGCTATCTCGGTCACCTCGAGTTCGTGCGCAGTGTGCAACCGCTGCGCGCCGACGCCGACGGGCTGCTGTTGCGGCTCGATCTCGCGGTCGGTGAGCGGCGCCTGCGCCAGTTGCTCGCGATTGACCGGCGCGTTGAACTGGTGACTGCGCCCGACGCTGCCAATGAAACCGCGCCGCGCTTGCGTCTGGTCCGCTGATGCTTCGGCACACGCCGAATGCGATCACGCTGACGCGCGCCCTGCTCGCGGCGCCGATCGCATACGCCATTGTCGAAGGTGTGCATGTGCTTGCGCTGGCGATGGCCGTGATTGCCGCGAGCTCGGATGCCGTGGATGGCTATCTCGCCAAGCGTTTCCACTGGCAGAGCGCGCTCGGTGCCTGGCTTGATCCGGCGGCCGACAAATTGCTGCTCACCACCTGCTTCGCCACGCTCGCCTATGTCGGCGCGGTGCCGTTATGGTTGCTCGGGCTGGTGATCGTGCGCGATCTGGTGCTGGTCGGCGGCAGTGTCGCGTATCACAACCTGGTCGTTGCGCTGACGCCGACGCCGAGTGTGCTCGGCCGCATCACGACCTTGCTGCAGGTCTTCAGCGTGCTGCTCGTGCTGATTGCGCGTGCCGGCATTGCCATACCGGCGGTCTTGCTCGATGGACTGTTCCTTCTCACCGCCGCCGCCACCTGCGCAAGCGGCATCGACTACGTGCTGGTGTGGGCTGGCCACGCACGCACCCAACGGAGACCCGCACCATGATCGACGCACGCCATGATCGACATTCGCCATGATTGACGATCGCCGCGTTTGGTCCTGGTTGTTCATCGCTGTAGCAGCGGGCGGCCTGCTGTATTTCCTCGCGCCGGTGCTCACCCCGTTCGCGTTGTCGGCGCTGTTCGCCTATCTCGGCAGTCCACTGGTGACGCGTCTCGAAGGTCGGCGGTTTTCAAGATCAAGCGCCGTCGCGCTGGTGTTCCTGCTGATGTTGCTGCTGCTGGCCTTGCTGCTTGCCATCATCATTCCGGCGCTGATCGATCAGGCGCGCAGCGTGCCCGGTTACCTCGACACGCTGCATGCCTGGTTCGATCGTTCGGCAGCACCGTGGTTGAA
>JAYUXS010000052.1:0-5416 GCA_043752845.1 Lysobacterales bacterium
TGCCGCTGCGGCCGGGTGTGAATCCGGTCGAGATCGGTCTGCGCATCAATGAGGAACCGGGTCTGCATCCGCAGTTGCCGGCGTTCAAACTCGGCACGCATGCTTCGAACATCGAACTCACCATGAATCTGCCGGCCGATCGTTGGTTGCTGTTGACGAGTGGTCCGCGCATTGGTCCGGCGGTGCTGTACTGGGGCGAATTGCTGGTGATGCTGTTGATCGCGTTCGCGATCGCGCGCACCGGTTTGTTGCCGATCAGGATGCACGAGGCCTTCCTGCTCGGCATCGGCTTTTCGACGGTGTCGTGGTGGTCGCTGGTGATCTTCGTCGGCGTGCTCGCGGCGTTTGTGTGGCGTGCGCGCTGGGAAGCTTATGGCCGCAACTGGCGCTTCAATCTGGTGCAGTTGGCCTTGGTCGCCGCTGCGTTGTGGGCCGTCGGCGTCTTGCTCGCGGCCTTGAACGGCGGGCTGCTCGGTTATCCGAATCTGCACGTCATGGGGCATGGATCGAGCGCCACGAGTCTGCGCTGGTTCGCCGACCAAACCGCGGGCGATGTGCCAAGCGCGAGTGCCTGGGTGTTGCCGATGTGGGTGTATCGCGCGCTGATGCTGGCCTGGGCATTCTGGATGGCCTGGTTCCTGATGCGCATCGGACGCTTTGTGTTCGTGAGCTGGATGGCCGGCGGTGCCTGGGCCGTGTGGCGCAAGCCGAAGTCGACCGAACCACCGGAATTGCCGGTGACATCCGTTGCTGCAGCCGAGGTCCCGGCCGCAGATGCGCCGACGCGATCCGAATGATGGCGGCTGCCGCGTATGACCATTGATCAATGGCTGCGCGCGGCGGCAGCGCGCCTGAATACCGACAGCGCTCGACTCGATGTCGAGTTGCTGCTCGGGCATGTGCTTGGGCTTGCGCGCGCCGGCCTGTATGCACGCCTGCGCGACACCATTGCCGACGACAAGTTGCCATTGGCCGATGCCCTGCTCGCGCGCCGCGAACGTGGCGAACCGATCGCCTACATCACCGGCGTCCGCGAGTTCTGGTTCATGCCCTTGAAGATCACTCCGGCCGTGCTGGTGCCGCGTCCGGAGACCGAATGTCTGGTCGAGTTCGCACTGGCGCGCTTGCCGGAAGAGCAGTCGTTGACCGTGCTCGATCTCGGCACCGGCAGTGGCGCAATTGCGCTGGCGCTCGCCCGCGAACGGCCACGCGCGATCGTGCATGCGCTCGATGTGAGCAGCGCGGCACTCGCACTCGCCGAGGAAAACGCTGCGCGACTCGGCTTTCGCAATCTGCGCTTCACGCTGAGCGACTGGTTCACCGCGCTTGATCCCGCGCTCAGGTTTGATCTGATCGCATCGAACCCACCGTATGTCTCGGGCAATGACCCGCACCTGCTGCAAGGCGATCTGCGCTTCGAGCCGCGCATCGCACTCACCCCGGAAGGCGATGGCCTGTCAGCCATCCGCACCATCAGCACCGGCGCCCGCACACGGCTCGTCGATGGCGGCTGGCTGCTGGTCGAACACGGACTGGATCAGGGCGCAGCTGTCCGCAGAATCTTCGAGACCGACGGCTACACCGATGTCAGCACCGAGCGCGACATGGAAGATCGCGATCGGGTTACGCTGGGGCGATGGTCGTGAAGCGGAGGGCCTTCACGCTGCTGTACGCGGTGCTCGCGCTGACCGCCGGATGCGCTCTCCTCCCAAGCACGAGCGATCGCGCCGATTCTTGGGTCAAGGCGAGTGATCCGTATTCAATCCAGACGACGATCGCTAACCGGGGTGGCGCGCGCACCTTCCTGGTGAAGAAGACTCAGGTGGCGCTCGGCTACTGCCTCTTGGGAACCGTCGAACACTTGCAATTTGCGAACGGAACTTCCGACTCGTGGAAACCCATTTTGGCGTTCCCCAGCGTCGGCCGGGATTGCCTGAAACCAGAAGAGAGCCTGTCAGTGACGCTGGTATGGCCAAACCTCCAGCACACTTTCTTCGTCGCCTTGAGTTCGGTTCGGAGGGATAATCTGGCGCTCGCGGCCGATTCCGGGCGGTTTGCCGAACACTTTTTTGACGAAGTGATGGCCGGAGGATGGCGGGCGCGAACCTTCAGTCGATCACCCTTGAGAACTGGTCTGTTTGACTTGACGATGACGAAAGACGGCGAAGGTGCTGATATCACTCTGAGCATGCGTATCAGAGACGGCAAGGTTTCGATTGAGGATGTTTCCGCAAGCTTGGGTCCATGAGCATTGGATGTTCGGCGACGCAGATGATTCGATCGCACCAGATCTATATCTTCGCGGGCGGCGAAAATTCTTCGACATACAGCTCGGTCGCTTCGTGCAAGTTCGCGACGGCTTCCTCGACACTTTCGCCCTGAGACGTTGTGCCGGTCTCCGGATTGAGCGCGGTGTAGCCGCCTTCCGGGGCCGGCATCAGCAATGCGGTGAGCAACATGTTGAATCCTCGGCCAGAATGATCGCTCCCATTGTGCACCATTGAAACCCAATCAGACCAACACCCCAAATTCCGGGCATGGGAAAAGCTAGGGTGATGGCAATGAAGCGGGTTGGGCGGCGACTTTCGAGGATCGGCCAGAGCGCGCCGCCAGCACCGCCGGGGTCAGCACAGTGACAACAATCACGCCGACACCGAGGTAGAACATCGGTGTCAGTTCGCGTTGTTCGCCGAGCAGCACGATCGCGAGGATGATGGTGTAGACCGGTTCCAGATTGATCGCGAGCTGGGCGTTGAAGGCGCTCATGTGGCGCAGCGCGAACAGCGACAGCACGAACGGCAGCAGGGTGCAGGCGATCGCGAGCAGTAGCAGGAACACCATGTCGCGTTGGCTCGGCAGTGCCAGCAACTCGCCATCGAAGGCGGGCATGGCGATCGCGATCAGGGGTGCGAGCAGCGCCAGCGACAGCGCGCCGGCGCCGAGTTCAAGCGCGGTGATGGTGAGCGGATCGGCGGCATCGATCATGCGCTTGTTCAACGATGCGAACACCGCGACGAACAGCGCCGAGAGGATGCCGACGACGATGCCGAGATGCATCGCGTCTGGCACACCGCCGACGACCAGCATCACCCCGGGCACGACGCCGATGCCGAGCAGGACATCGCGCCACAGAAAACGCCGGCGCGCGATCAGCGGCTCGATCAACGCAGTGAACACCGCCGAGAGCGCGACACAAGTCGTGGCGACTGACGCATTCGCAAGCTTGATCGCGCCGTAGAACGTCAGCCAATGCAGCGCGACCAGCACACCGATGCCGGCATAGACCAGAAATTGCTTGCGCGTCAGCGCGCGCAGACCACGCCAGACGCGCGGCAACAGCGCGAGGATCGCGACCACGATGAGCATGCGCAAGAACACCAGCGGTAGCGCTGGCAGGCTGATCAGCTTGCCGAGGATCGCGGTGAATCCCCACAGCAATACGCAGAAATGAATTTGCCATTGCGCCCGCGCGGCATCGGACATCGGCGTCGTGGTCGTGCCGTTCAGGCGATCGCGTCGAGCACGGCGAGCGTCGTCTTGGCGCGATTCAAGGTGTAAAAGTGCAGGCCCGGAGCACCGCCAGCGAGCAATTGGCGACAGAGTTTCGCGACGATTTCGACGCCGAACTCGCGGATCGCTTCGGCATCATCGCCATAGGCCTGCATGCGCTTGCTGATCCAGCGCGGAATCTCGGCGCCGCACATGTCGGAGAAGCGCTTCAGTTGCGAGAAGTTGCCGATTGGCATAATGCCCGGCACGATCGGCGCGGCGATGCCAATGCGACGCGCGTCGTCGACGAAGCGGAAATACGCGTCGGCATTGTAGAAATACTGGGTGATCGCGCCATTGGCACCGGCATCGAATTTGCGCTTCAGGTTCGCGAGATCGTTGAAGGCGTCATCGGCCTGCGGATGCGTTTCCGGATAGCAAGCGACTTCGATATGGAACCAGTCGCCGGTTTCGGCACGGATGAATTCGACCAGTTCATTGGCATAACGCAGGTCGCCGAAGGTGGCCATGCCCGAGGGTATGTCACCGCGCAATGCCACGATGCGCTTGCAGCCCAGCGCCCGATACAACTGCAGCAGATGCGCGATCTCGGCACGCGTGCCACCGACGCAGGACAGATGCGGCGCGACATCCAGTTCGAGTTCCTGACGCAGCCTTTGCACCGTTTCCGGCGTGTACGACAGCGTCGAGCCACCGGCACCGAAGGTCACCGAAACATATTCGGGTGAGCGCGCTTTCAGTTTCTGCGCGCTGCGCGTCAGTTGCTCGCGTTGTTCGTCGGTTTTGGGCGGGAAAAATTCGAAACTGATCGCAGTCATCGGTATGGTCCGGGAAGGCCTGGCCAAAGTATATCTTTCTGTCCGGATGAAGCGATGAATTACTGCAGTGAGTTGCGACCTCCGTGAGCGTCCGATCAACGCCTGCGCGGCGTCACCCACATGGTGATGTCGGCTTCGAACACGCGGGTTCCATCGGGGTCGGTGGCGACGACCGGGATCACGCAGTCGTAACCGGTGCCGATGTCGTCGGGGAGTTTGATCGTGGATTCAAGGCGCGCTTCGCGCGTGGCCTTGGCCAGATAACGCACGGTCATGGTTTTCGGAATCCAGCGCCATTCTGGTCGGATCGTCGCTTCGATGCCGACGCCGGCGGCAAGTTCGGCGCCATTGCAGAGTGCGATCGCATGAATCGTCTGGATATGGTTCTGGACACTGCGCCGCTGTTTGATACGCACCACCATGCGACCGGCCTCGATCGACTCGATGCGCGGATGGATCGAACCGAAATACGGTGCCTGCCAGCAAACAATCCGCGTGAACAGCCAGCGACCGAAGGGCTTGTCCTTCAGTCGCTGCCATTGCTTAAGTACCGGGCTCATTACGCCACGGCGCGCAGGTTCGTGCGCTTCGCCTGTGCCGCCGACTCAAGTTCAGCCGAGTCGAAATCATCGACGGCGATGAACTCGTTGGTGAGCGTGCGCACTTCATTGAGCAGGTCACGTTCGGCGCTCGTGATCACGTTCAGGCGCACTGCTTCTTCAAGTTGTGCGGGGGCTTCATACGCTGTGATCTGGCCGGCCTTCATTGCCTTCATGAACTTGCGTTCGATCGGCTCTGCGGCAATCACTTTCTCAAGTGCGTGATGCATGCGTCCGACCTGATTGTTCGCGTTCGGCGTCAGGTACACGCCTTCGACGAGACGATTGCGGCTTTCGCTCGGCGCCAGCAGCAAGGTGCAGACGCGATGGCCGAGGCGATCGGATGGTGCGCGTTCGCGCAGGCCGATCGGGAACACCAGCGCGCGCAGCAGCCACGCCACCGGGCGGATCGGGAAGTTGCGCAGCACGCCATCGAGCGCGTTCTGCATCTTGTACACGGCATCGTGCATGGCCCAGGCCAGCAGCGGA
>JAYUXS010000053.1:0-5414 GCA_043752845.1 Lysobacterales bacterium
ACTTCAGTCTGCTGCATCCGAAGCGCGATATCGAGGAGCTGAAGGCGTTACTCGAAGCGCTGTCCGAGCTGCCGAAGGCGCTGGAGGGATTGGTCCGACTGCCGAAAGACATGGCAACCATGATCAGCGGCCTCGACAGGGTGTTCAAGGAGATGATTGCGACCGGGCCGACGGCATTCCTGAAGTCGACCCTGTACGACATGCTCAGCCAGAACGGCCGCGCCTATCTGCAATCGCAGAGCATCGAAGACTACGCCGCGCTGTTCATCTCGTTGCCGCAACCGACCTCGCTGACGATCGAGCAGAAGTCGTGGATGCCGAAGGTAGGCAAACCCTGCAACCAGGACTGGTTCTTCGGCTGGCTGCAGATCGCCGGCTTCAACACCACCCAGTTGCGCGGCGTCGTGCTCGCGACGGACGCGGGCACAAAATCCGCAGCAGTGCTTTCAGAATTGCAGAAGAAATTGCCGATCACCGATGCAATCCTCGCCAGCGTCAGCGGCGACGCTGCGCTCACGCTCGAACAAGCCGCGCGCGAACGGCGCTTGTATGTCGTCGACTACGCGCAATTGGCCGACGCCAAGACCGAAGCGCTGCAGGGCGAACAGCGCTATATCGCAGCGCCGATCGCCCTGTTCTATTGGAACCCAAACCCGCCGCCAGGCTTTCCACCCGGCGGCGCACTTCAACCGATCGCGATCCAGCTCGCGCAGAAGTTCGATGCCGAGAGCGCACCGATCTTCGCCCCAAACGATTGCGCAAATGCGAATGACAGGAACTTGCTGAAGTGGGCGATCGCCAAGTATTCGATGAACGTCTGCGGCGCGATCCAGCACGAGTCGGTTGCGCACCTCGGCGACACGCACCTGATCATCGAACCGATGATCGTCGCATTGCACCGTCAGTTGGCTGAGCCGCATCCGCTGTACAAGCTGCTGATCCCACATTTCCGCTTCACCATCAACATCAATGACGACGCCATCCACAGCCTCGTCGTGCCCGGCGGTGTGGTCGCCTGCAATGTCGGCATCGCGATCGAATCATCACTGAAGCTGGTCAGCGAGGCGCACCGCGCCTGGCGTTGGGACGACAACGTGCCGGACCGCGTATTCGCGCTGCGCGGTGTCGACAAGCTCGCGCAGTTCCCATTCCGCGACGACACGCTATTGCTGTGGAAGGCGACCCTGGATTACGTCGGGCACTACCTGCGCACCTACTATGCGAACGACCAGGCGGTACGCGACGACGATGAATTGCAGGGCTTCATCTTCGAGCTGACCGCGCCACAGTACTGCGGCTTCAAGGGTCTGGGCGGACTCACTGCAAGCGGTGATTCCGAGCGTCCGTGGCGCATCGACAACCTCGACTACCTGATCGAGATGGTCGCACTGATCGTCTACACCGCCGGCCCGCAGCACGCGTCGGTGAACTACGCTCAGTTCCCGCTGATGTCCTACGTGCCAAGCGTCGGCGGCAGCCTGTATCAGCCGTCACCGACACGCAGCACGACGCTGAACTCGGCCCAGGACTGCATCCCGTGGTACCCGCCACTCGACGTTGCGCTGTACGGTTTGTCGTTCGAGTATCTGCTGAGCGCCGTGCAGTACGACACCTTCGGCCGCTACGAGCACAACGCGCGCGACCCGTACTTCACCGACGCGCGCGTGCAGCCGCTGGTTGCCGATTTCCAGGACGCACTCGCGCTGATCGAGATCGAGATCCGCAAGCGCAACCACGAACGGCCGATGCCCTACCCGTTCCAGCTGCCGTCACAGATTCCTAACAGCATCAGCATTTGACCAACGCGTCATCGCGAAAACTCGCGATCACCCACATCAACTCGTCAGTGACAGCGCTGACGAGTTCGATGCGGATCGACGCATCGCCGACCTGCGCATCGACGAAGCCACGTTCTGCGTCCGGCCATTGGGGCTCTAAATCCTGCATCGTGGGATTCGCGCCGAGTGCGGCACTGCACTTGAACGCGGCCTCTTTCGCCGCCCAGGCGCGTGTCGACGCCCATTCATCCGGGCTGTCGTCGCAGGCGCGCCTTTCGTCCGCGCTCAACGCAAAACGCAGCGCACGCAAACGGTTCGCGCCGATGCATGCCTCGATGTCGATGCCGAGCGCGCGCCATGGTGGCGAAGCAGCGGCAATGGCGACGGCCAGGCCGGCGCTGTGACTGATGGATCCGCAAAAGCCTTTGGGCCAGATCGGCGCATCGCCATCACGCCCGACCACAAGGGCTTGCGCCCCCAACTGCTGCAACGCCGACCTTGCCGCAAGGCGACCGGCGAGATAATCGCTATGCCGGCGCGGATGCAGGTCATCGGCATAAGCGACGATGCCCACGGTCGCGGCACGGTGCGCCAGATCGAGATCATCCGTGCGCTCGACGGCAAGCACCACGCCAGTGGGCAGCAGGTCATCCAGAATTTGCATTGATGTCCATGATGATTGGCCTGCAGCCACGCGATGTTCGGGCGCGCATTGCAGCAGTCGGCGCAGCTTCGCACCAGCAGACCCAACAGGATCGATCGGCGCGCGATTCATGCATACTGCCGATCATGCGGCGCACAGCACATGCATGAACCGTGCGCTGAATATTCACTTGGGAGCGACCTTGCATCGACGTCCGTCCAGCGCTGAACGCCTGACCGCCGCCGACCGTCCCGGTGTCGCGCAACCGGTGCCCGAGCGCCCAGTGCCGGCGCAACCCTGGCAGCGCATCTTCCTCATGGCCTTGCTGCTATCGCTGACCATGCTGGCGCTGTGGGAGTGGCACATGCGCAGCCTGCAATTGTTGCCGGGCGATCTCGACGACAGCGCCTCCGCGTGGGCCGAACAGCGCCGGCGCATCGATGCCGGTGCGGGCCAGGTGGTGATCGTCGGTGATTCGCGCATCCTGTTCGACACCCATTTCGATCGCTTCGAAGCCTTGACCGGCGTGCGCCCGATCCAGTTGGCGCTGGCCGGTACCAACGGCCGGCCGTTCCTGCAGGATCTGGCAAGCGACGCCGACTTCCGCGGACTAGTCATCGTCGGCATCAGCGAACTCTCGTATTTCCGCGAGGACATCGGCTTGATGGGCACGGCATTGCAGCGCTATCAATTCGAATCGCCGGCGCAGCGCAGTTCGTACATGTTGCATCGATCGCTGGAGCGCGTGTTCGCCTTCCTCGATGACGACTACCGACTGGGCACGCTGGTGCAGCGACTGGATCGCGGTTGGCGCAGCGACGCCCATGATCCCTACGACGAAGTCTGGAAAATTGCGTCGGGCGGCGCCGACCGTGAGACCTGGTTGTGGCCGCGCATCGAGACCGATGAATTTCTGCGAAAACATGCGCGCGCTGCGTGGACCCAGGGCAAGGTGGACGTGGTCAGCAACGAGGTGATCCGCATGACGCTGGCGACGACAGCGGCCGCGGTCGCGCAGATCCGTGCGCGCGGTGGCGAAGTGGTGTTCGTGCGACCGCCGTCGGCGCTGCAGTTCCGCTTCGGTGAAGAAGAGTATTTACCGCGAACACGCGGTTGGGATGCGTTGTTGACGGCGGCCAAGGTGCAAGGTGTGCACTTCGAGGACTACCCGACGATGCAGGGGCTGAAACTGCCCGAGTATTCGCATTTGACGCGTGACTGTGCGCTGGTCTACACCGACGCCTACGTGCGCGCGCTCGCCGCGCTGACACCACTTCTGCGCTTGCGCGCCGATGCGCCAGCCGCGCTGTCCGCCGCTGACTGCCGCGACGATTCAGGCAATCGGAACTAGGGCAACTTGGCCGCCAGCAGATCGGCCAATGCCCCAATATTTTCGGCTTTGGCCAGTTCCACCAGCGGCACTTTGAGTTCGAGTCGCTCCAAGGTCATCATGATGACGTCCGCCCGATCGATCGAGTTCGCACCCAACGCCTTCAGGCTGTCGCTGAACTGAAACGAATGACTTGCGAGGTTCGGAAGGACTTCTTTCGCGCTCTCGGCTATGACCTGGAATACGCGATCGCGCTTCGAGACCGGCGCCGCTTGGGCAACGACAGGCGGTTCCGGTTCTGGCGGCGGCTCTTCAGTAGCTTCGGGCTCCGCTTGCTCTCCTTCCGCGGCTTGTTCTTCTTCCTCGGCGCCAGATTCATCTGAAGCTGCAGCGTCCTGCTCGTCGCCGCTTTCTTCCTCGCCGACCGAGGACGTATCGTCTTCGGCAACTTCCTCGGCGTCGGCCGCCGCCTCGTCCGCCTCCTCTACGTATTCCTCGGCGTCTTCGAAGTCCTCTTCGGATTCCTGCGCCGCGGCGGCTGCAATCACGCCACCAGCGCGCTCATTCAACACGCCATCGCCGGCAGCGACGACCAGCAAGCCGGCCAAGCCGGTGACGATACGCAGACGTCGTTGTGCCATGAATCGATCCTCGCGAGTGACACGCATGCTTACACGCCGGGCGCGCAACCCACAATCCGCGCCCGCGCCCACCCATCAATATTCACTCAGAACTGGCAATACCGATTGCGACCGGCGCGTTTGGCTTGATACAGCGCCTGGTCGGCGCGGACGACGAGGGTCTCGGCGCTGATTTCGGCGCCTGCCGGCATTGTGTACAGGCCGATGCTGATGCTGACGCATGGCCCGGACGACGAGGCGGCGTGCGGTAGTGCAAGTTCGGCGACTGCGGAGAGGCAGGTCTTGGCGAGCCATTCCGCGGCGTCTACGTCGGTATCGGGCAGGATGACTGCGAATTCCTCGCCGCCGTAGCGCGCAACCAGGTCGGTACTGCGATTGACCACGCGCTCCAGCGTCTCGGCAACCGCGCGAATACAGCGATCGCCTTCGACATGGCCGTAGTGGTCGTTGAACAATTTGAACTGGTCGATATCGATCATCATCAGCGACAGCGTTTGCTGCGCGCGCTGGCTGCGCCGCCACTCGCTGGCCAGGCGCTCGTCAAAGCTGCGCCGATTGGCGATCCCGGTGAGACCGTCCTTCATGCTCATCCGTCGCAGCTCTTCCGTGCGCTGCGCGACCTTGCGCTCGAGCCCGGTATACGACTCGCGCAACTGCGCGCTCATGCGGTTGAACTGTTCCGCCAGACCCTCGAGCTCGTCCCCGGTGCGGACATCGATGCCGTGATCGAGATCGCCGGCGCCGATCCGGGCCGCACCCTCCTGCAGGGCGCGCAACGGCCGGACCAGCGCGCGGGCGAGGAAGAAGCTGGCGGCGACGGAGACCAGAAGCGCCGCCACGAGGAGCAGCGACGTCCGCTGCAGGGTCGCGTAGAGCGGCACGAGCGCCTCCGCACGCGGCGATTCGACGAAGACCGTCCAGCCCAGCGTGGGGATCGGCGAGTGCGCGGAAAACACCTGCTCGCCTTTGATGTCCAGCGCCAGCGAGCGCGCGTTGCTGCCCGGGCGGGCGAGGTCGGCGAC
>JAYUXS010000054.1:0-12003 GCA_043752845.1 Lysobacterales bacterium
ATATCCGAATTCACCGAGCGCACCGACATAGACGCGACCGTCGGCGTCCACGGCCAGCGAGCGCACCGTGGTTTTCTTCGCGGTCCGGATCAGTCGCCAGCGCAGGCCATCGAATTCAAGCACGCCGTAGGAGTTGGCGGCGTAGATCATGCCGCGCTGATCCTGCACCATGGCCCAGTTCTGACCGTGTGCGGCATATTCTTTCGGGGTGTAGTTGCGCAGGAAGGGCAGGCCGCGCTCGTCGCGGGCCGCGGCTTCGGACTCGACTTCAGCGCGTGCCGACGCGGTAACGCTCGCAAGCAACAGCCACAGCCCGGCGCCGATTTTCAGCAAGGTCTTTCGGCGTGAACGCATGCCCATATCCCGTGATCGTCATTGCCGGGCCGGGTGCTGCAAACGCTCGGCGTGGTCGCTCGATCATAGCCCGCAACCTGCGCCGCCCGCGACGAACAAATCGTCGCGTCGGCTATGCTCATGCGGCCCGTCGCTCAGCCCGGATCGCATGCATGGAAACGATTACGTCGCGCGCAGCCGAGCAAGACCGCGCAGACATTCTGGTGGTCGACGACAACCCGGCCAATATCGAACTGCTGGTCGCGATTCTGGGCAGCCGCGGTTATCGGGTCCGCGTCGCCAACAGCGGTGCACGCGCACTCGCCGCGGCGAGCGCCGACCCGCCCGATCTGATCATGCTCGACATCGCCATGCCGAAGATGGACGGCTATGAAGTGTGTCGGCAGCTCAAGGCAAATGCGCTGACGCAGGCGGTGCCGGTGATATTTCTGTCGGCACTCAGTGGCGCCATCGACAAGGTGCAAGCCTTTGGTGCCGGCGGTGCCGACTACGTCGCCAAACCCTTTCAACTCGAAGAAGTGGTGGTGCGCGTCGAAAACCAGATCAAGATTTCGCACTTGCAGCGTGAGGCGGATGCACGAAACGCTGAACTCGCTTTGATGAATCAGGAATTGCTCGAATCGACCTGGAACCTGCAGGCCGCGAATGCACGCCTGAAACTGCTTTCGGAGAGCGACGGTCTGACCGGACTTGCCAATCGCCGGTTGTTCGACAGCGCGCTAGCGCAGGCATGGCAGCGGGGGGCGGACGATCGCGCTGAACTGGCCTTGATCCTGATCGATATCGATCACTTCAAGCAATACAACGACAGCTGCGGTCACCTGCGTGGCGACGATTGCCTGAAGCGTGTGGCGGCGGTGCTGCAGGCGGGTGCGGCGCCATTCAACGCCTTGGTGGCTCGTTACGGCGGCGAAGAATTCGCGGTACTCATCGAGGCGTCGACGCTTGAAAATGCGTTGCAGCTTGGCGAAACCTTGCGGCAAAACGTCGAGGCCGAAAACCTCGCCCACGATCGCTCCGACACGGCCCGTGTCGTCACCGTCAGTGCCGGCGTTTGCGCCGTGTTGCCGATCGCGACCGATGCGCCGATGCGCTTGTTCGATGCTGCCGACAAGGCCCTGTATCGCGCCAAACAGGGCGGTCGCAACCGCGTCAGCGATTGAATTAGGGATCGATGCGCAGGCGGTTGGTGGCGTCGGTCAGCGTGCGGTTGAGGGTGATCCACAATTCCTGCGCACCAGCGCGGCGCGACAGGAAATAGTCGGCGTCGGCGACGAGGGTGGCATCGCCAAGGCGCAAGCTTTGCGGATCGGCGCCGGCGCTGTAGCCGCGGACGATGATCAGCGGTCGCGCCAGACTGAAACCATTCACAACATTGATATTGGCGTCCAGTTGATTCACCGCCGCCGTGAACGCGAGTGCACCGCGCACGTGGTCATAACCGGCGGGCGTGTACGGCGTCAGCGCAGCATCGCCGACACCGGCCGCACCCTGGGCGGTGACACTGCCGACGGCGGCGGTCAGTGTCATCTGTTGCAGCGCTTCCGCGGCGCCCACCTGTGCTTCGACGACGGCATCGCTGTGGCGGCCGAACACGATATGCGTCGAATAACTCTTCTTCGGCACGCCGGGTGCGTAGGCGTCGGGAAACGGGCCGCCGTACTCATTGCTGCCATTGATCTTGTACTGGCTCTGGCCGAGAAAACCGAAGTTCGTGCCCCAGGCGAGACGCGCATTCTGGGTCGCGCCACCATAGAGCTCGTAGTTCACCGACTGGTACGGCCAGTTGTAGTCGCAGGGCATGTTGTACTGCCCGACGCATCCGGTGTTCGCCGTCGCGCTGGTCTTGTTCCAGTCGGCCAGACCCCAGTATCCGCCCGCGTCCTGCTGCGTGATCGGGCGTGTGGCGACGCTGCCCATGGTGGCGTCGACCGTGGTCGTCCACAGCTTCACATAGGGGATGGTGTTGGCCTGGTTCCACGTCCATTCGCTGGCGAAGGTGACTGGCGCCGTCGTGGTCGTGAACTTGTAGTAATCGCCCCAGCCGACGCCGGCGATCTGGCTACGCGTTGCTGCCGTGTCGGCGCCATCGATCATCATCTCGCCGTACGGGCCGCGCGCGTCGTCGCGCAAACGGTTGGTGGCCGCGGGTGGAATTTCGTAGGTCACTGACCACAGCGGCGCGTCGTGACCGGTCGCGAACAGCCATTCGATCGTCACCGGCAGATTGAACTGGGTTGCCGGCGCATCGACCGTGCAATAGCGCGGGTAATTCTGGGTGTAGCGGAACAGCGCGTGATGGCGACCTTCGAACACGCGTGTGAAGCTGCCAGTGACAAGGTGGCCGAGTGAGGAGGAGTCGCCGCCGCCAGTGCAGAAATTCTCCGAGCCAGGATGTGAGACCACGTAGCCGAAGCCGCCGAAGCTGTTGCTCATCGATCGAACGGTTCGGGCATTGCCGCCAACCTGATAGCGGAACTCGCGCAGTTCGCCGCCGCGGGTGCCGCTCGGCCCGACTTGCCCGGTGTTGTGCGCGAGCACCGCGACGCGCGGCGCATTGGCGCTGTCGCGCCAGGTGAAGCGGTCGCTGTTCATGCTATCAACGCTGACGTCGTGTTCCACCTGCAGGGTTGCGACCGGCTCCGGTGGCTGCACCGCGGCGCCGAGAAAGGCATCGCGCACAGCGTCGAGCAGTGGGTCGCGAGCGCCGGCCGGCAAGTTCGGGATATGGCCCTGACTGATCGTCCAGATGATGGTGCCGCCGAGGCCCTGCGCTTGCACCCAGGCGCCCTTCGCAGCGATCGACTCGGCGTCTTCGTAGCTGACGTAGGTGCATGCGGGGTTCCCTTGCCCGACAGCGGCACCCAGCCACGGTGCGCTCGCGATCGCATCGTATTGGCGCGCCATCGCCGGCAGGTATTCGCTGACGATATTGCGATAGCTCATGACGCCGTCGCTGGCGACGATGTTGCCGAACTGCACCGGCACGCGCGGCTGGCTCACCGCTTGATAGCAGGTGCCATAGAAGCCGATGCCGACGCCGAGTTTCGCGGCTGGAATGCCGGTGGCGAGGTAGTAGCCGATGCTGTGCGCCACCGAGGTCGGCGTATTGCCGGCATGGCCGGCGAGCGGCGAACTGAACCAGCTGTGCCAGCCGTCGTAGTCGAAGCCCATGCCGTAACTCATCAGATTGATCTGATCGAGTAGTGGTGACAGTGCCGTGTACAACGCGGCCTCGTCGGCGGGATTGGAAAAGTTCGCGTTGACTGGACCGACCGGAATCGTCAGCAGCAAGTTTGGGCGCGCCGTGCGCAGGGCTTGCGCGAGTGCGATCAGCGGCGCGCGGTCGCCGGCTTCGATCGGCTCCCAGTCGAGGTCGAGCCCATCGAAACCATAAGCATCGACGACGCTCAACAGGTTGTCCACGAAGGTCGCGCGATTCGCCGCACTTGCCGCACCGCGCCAGCCGTTGATTTCGCCGGCACCGCCGACCATCAGCACCGCCTTGCGTTGTGCCGCATGCGCGGCATCGACGGCGGCCTGCGCCCAGATCGGACCATTCACATCGTCAATATCGAAGTGCGTCAGCAGCGCGCCATCGGCTTGGGGAATCGCCCGCCCGACCATCAGATGCGTGATCGCATCGAACCGGATCTCGGCCACCGGATACAGGTCGCGCTCGTAACCGACGTAATAGCCCGATACCCAGTGCGGCGACACGGCGACTTCGCCTTGCTCGAAACTGCTCTTGAAGACGAGCTGCGCCTGCGCCGCGAGATTGAATACTGCCAGTACAATGCCGACGGCCAAGCCGAGACCTGCGTTGCAGCGCTTCATCGAGTACTCCTGAAACCGATCGCACGGGGACGCAAGCGTGGCAGCGGCGACGCAGGCCACCAAGTGCCGGCGCCAACGATTAAGATGCCGGCATGAGCAAATCTCTTTCCGAAAAGTTAATTCTGATCGACGGTTCCGGTTACCTGTTCCGCGCCTTTCACGGCTTGCCGCCACTGAGCAATGCCGCCGGCGAGCCGACTGGCGCGTTGTTCGGCGTCGTCAACATGCTGCGCCAGCATCTGGCACAGCAGCCGGAATACCTGGCTTTCGTGATGGATGCGGGCGGCAAGAATTTCCGCCATGAACGCTTCCCCGAGTACAAGGCGAATCGGCCGCCGATGCCTGAGGATCTGCGCGTGCAGATCGAACCGCTGATGGCGATCGTGCAGGCGCTCGGCGTGCCGCTGCTGCGCGTGCCTGGCGTCGAAGCCGATGATGTGATCGGCACGCTCGCGACACGGGCGGCCGCAGCGGGTATCGACGTCGTCGTCTCGACCGGCGACAAGGATCTCGCGCAACTGGTCAGCGACAAGGTCACGCTCGTCAACACCATGACGAATTCGCGCCTCGACCCGAATGGCGTGATCGCGAAATTCGGCGTGCGCGCGGACCAGATCGTCGACTACCTGGCGCTGATGGGCGACAAGGTCGACAACATTCCCGGCGTCGATAAATGCGGCGAGAAGACGGCGGCGAAATGGCTCGCCGAATTCGGTTCGCTCGCGGGCGTGATTGCGAATGCAGCATCGGTCGGCGGCAAGATCGGCGAAAACTTGCGCGCCGCGATCGAGCGCTTGCCGCTTTCGCAGGAACTCGCGACGGTGAAGCTCGACCTCGCGCTCGATCGTGCCCCGACCGACCTCACGCGCCTCGCGCCGGATGTCGAAGCGCTGCGCACCTTGTACGCGCGCTACGGCTTTCGCGCGGCGCTCGCTGATCTCGAAGCCCATGGTGCCGCCGTCGTCGATCGCGCACCGCCACGACGCGTGAGTCTGGCGGCGTTGCCACCGGAGCCGGTGCGTGTCGTCGATACGGCACCGGATCCGTCACTCGCCGCCAAGGGCAGTTACGTCTGTATCCACAATGCCGACGAATACGCCGCGTGGTTGCAGAAGCTGCGCGCCGCTGGACGCTTCGCCTTCGATACCGAGACCAGCAGCATCAATGCGCATGTGGCCGAGATCGTCGGTCTGTCTTTCGCCTGTGATTCGGGCGAGGCGGCTTACGTGCCACTCGCGCACCGCTATCCCGGCGTACCGCAGCAACTCGATCGTGATGCTGCGCTCGCCGCGATCAAGCCTTTGCTCGAAGATGAGGCCCTGATCAAGATCGGGCAGCACGGCAAGTACGACATGCACGTGCTCGCGCATTACGGCATCCGCATGCGCGGCTACGGCCACGACACCATGCTCGCGTCCTACGTCCTGAATTCGACGGCGACGCGCCACGACATGGATTCGCTGGCGCAGAAATATCTCGGCTACACCACAATCAAGTTCGAGGAAGTCGCCGGCAAAGGTGCGAAGCAGATCGGTTTCGCCGATGTCGATCTCGAGATCGCAACCAACTACGCCGCGGAAGACGCCGATGTCACCCTGCGCCTGCATCAGGTGCTGGATGTGAGGCTCGCGGCGGTGCCGGCACTGATGCGCGTCTATCGCGAGATCGAAATGCCGCTGGTGCCGGTGCTGCAGCGGATGGAAGCGCGCGGCATTTTGATCGACGCGCAACGGCTGCGCACGCAGACCCAACAGCTCAAGCGGCGCATGCACGAGATCACCGAACGCGCGCATGCGCTGGTCGGCCATGGTTTTTCGCTGGATTCACCGAAGCAGTTGCAGGGCGTGTTGTACGACGAATTGAAATTGCCGGTGCTGGCGAAGACGCCGACCGGCCAGCCGTCGACGAATGAAGATGCGATAGAAGGCCTGGCCGAACAACACGAACTGCCGCGCCTGATCCTCGACTATCGCGGTGCCGCCAAGCTCGCGAATACCTACACCGAGCGTCTGCCCGAGCAGATCAACCCGCGCACCGGGCGCGTGCATACCTCGTTCCATCAGGCAACGGCGGCGACCGGGCGCCTGTCGTCGACCGATCCAAACCTGCAGAACATTCCGATCCGTACCGAAGATGGCCGCCGTATCCGCACCGCCTTCGTGCCGGCCGAAGGCTTCATATTGCTGGCGGCCGACTACTCGCAGATCGAGTTGCGCATCATGGCCCACCTGTCCGAGGACGAAGGTCTGCTGCGCGCGTTCCGCAACAACGAGGATGTGCATCGCGCGACTGCGGCGGAAGTGTTCGGCGTCGAACTCGGCGCCGTCAGCATTGACCAGCGTCGCGCGGCGAAGGCGATCAATTTCGGCTTGATGTACGGCATGTCCGCGTTCGGGCTCGCGAAGCAGATCGGTGTCGGTCGCGGCGAAGCGCAGGATTACGTCAATCGCTATTTCAACCGCTATCCCGGCGTGCGCGGCTTCATGGACCGGGTGCGCGAACAGGCCAAGCGCGACGGCTATGTCGAAACCGTGTTCGGGCGTCGCCTGTACTTGAACGAAATCCACTCACGCAACCAGGGCCTGCGCGCTGGTGCCGAACGCGCCGCGATCAATGCGCCGATGCAGGGCACGGCGGCCGACGTGATCAAGCGCGCGATGCTCGCCGTCGATGCCTGGCTCGGTGATCGCGACGACGCCCGCATGTTGCTGCAGGTACACGACGAACTGGTGTTCGAAGTGCGCCCGGAATCGGTCGATGAACTGAAAGCAGGTCTCGTCGAACGCATGATGGGCGCAGCCGAGTTGCGTGTCCCGCTGGAAGTCGGCGTCGGCATCGGTGCGAACTGGGACGAGGCGCACTGAGCCGCGTCCTGACCAGCGCTACTTCGTGAAGCCGCGCTGGCGCAGCCAGGATGCCATCTTGTCCCAGTAGCCGGCAACCATATGAGTTTGCTTGGTGATATCGGCATTGTTGCCGGTTTCGCTGGCCAGAAAGCTGTGGCCAGTGTTCGCGAGACGCACGATCTCGAAGTCCGGGTGGCCGGAATCCGTCAGCGCCGCTTGCAGGGCCTTCGCGCTGGCAGCAGTCGGCACGTTGTGATCGAACTCGCCGAGGAACCACAGCACCGGCACGCGCGTCTTGCGTAGACTAATCGTCGCGTCGTAGGCGACATTGCGCGCTGCCCACGGAATGCCCCAGCCGTCCTCGGACCACTGGAACGGCCAGACATGGCGCGCCCAGGATTGGTCCTTGTTCGCGGCGACGTAGGCGCTGATTTCCGACCAGTCCGTGCCACTGCCGGCAAAATCGAACATCTTCGTCGCCGCGGCTTCCGCCGCGCGCACGTCGGCATCACGCATTCCGGCCTCGCGCGCGGACCAGCCGATTTCGTGCACCATGGTGTCGTGCACATTGACGCCTGAACCGGCGCGCACGATCACGAAGGCGATGTCCGTCGACTTCGCCGCCATCAGCGGCGCGGTCCAGCCGCCCTGACTCGAGCCGTGCACGCCGATGCGCTTCGCGTCGATGTCCTTGCGCTGCTTGAGCAAAGCCACGCCCGCGAGCCAATCGTCGGCGATGTCATCGAGAGTCGCACTGCGCCAATCGCCGGTCGATGCGCCGGAGCCACGCTTGTCCAGCGACAACACGGCCATGCCGAGCCGAACGAAATAGGGATTCCAGATCGCGACATCGCGCGTCGCGTCGCCGGAACCATGCGCGAACACGATGGCCGGATGCGGGCCCGGTGTCGTCGGCAACATCAGCGTGCCTTTCAGGGTGACATCGCCATGTAGAACACTGACTTGTTCAACCCGATGCGCGGCGATCTTGTGCGCATTGAAGTGTTTGCCGCCTTCGCGCCAGTGCAATCCCTTCACGGCACCTTTGCGATCGCGCCGGAAATCCACCTCGATCGCAAACGGATAGGCGACGCCGATGGTCGCGCCGGAGGCATAGCGCGTTGCCGACAGCGCGTACAAGGGGCCTTCGCGCAGGGTCTTGTGATCGAGGAAGACGAGCAGGCCGCCCATTTCGCCCATCGGCCCGACCCCGATGACATGACCGGGCGCCACTTCATAACTGCCGGTATAGGCGAGGGCCGATGCCGCGTCAGGCGGCAACACCTCGACCAAGGAGAAATCTCCATTGGTTTCGCCGTGGACCAGCTTGCCCTCGATTTTGCCGGCCTCCAGATTGCCCTCGAACACGAAGCGACCGGGCGGTCCGTCGAGCTGGAAGCGAACACTGCTCGCAGTCGCCGCAAATGTCGTCAGCGGCACTTCGCGTGCGCCCATTGAGGGCAGGTCGACGGTCGAGGGCGCGTTCTTGAGCGCCGAACGATCATGCAAGTGCAGCGGCGTATGTTGCCCGCCGACACGGAACTCGCCAATCCATTGCTTCTCGACTGGTGTCGCCATTGCTGTGGCGGTCAATCCCACCATCAACCCGCACATGCCTTGCGCGAACAATGCGCGCAGTTTCTGAAACGCCATTCGATTCCCCAGTTGAGCTGCTCGCCGGACTTGCGGCATGCATCGGATGTTGCGTCCGTGCAAAAGGTTTAACGGCAAGTTCACGGTGCTGAATCGTTTCTGAATTGAAGACCTTCAGCACGCGAACTATTCGCATTGCACACGGATCATACCTTTCGGATCGCGAACCCCATCGCATCCATCACTCGCATCCCCTGAGTGATTAGCTAGACCGGATCCTTTCTCCCCAGATCGGTCCGAGACCCCAGCCCCGGGTGTGCCCCCAAGCGCCCGGGGTTTTTTTTGCCTGTGATTTGACGCTTCGATGCCGTGGTCAGGTGCGGCGCAAGGCCTGCGCCACGAGTTCCGGCGTCTCCATGTGCAGGTGATGGGTGCCGGCGATCTTGTCGTAACGCAGATCCGGCACAAGCCGTGCGCGCTCAAGCAAATGCGCCGGATCGACGAAGGGCATCGGCGGGTCGGCGATGACCAGGCGCAATGGACAGCGGATTGCCGCGAGATAGGCACCGATCTGGGTTTCGCCGAAGCGGATGGCGCTGGTCAGGGTAAGTCGCGGATCGCTGCTCCATTCAAAGCCGTCTTCGGCCTCGCGTACACCGCGCGACACCAGCAGCCGCGCGCTGGCTTCCGAAAGCGGCATGTCGCGATTCGTGCACCGCGCCGCGATCGCCGGTTCCAGGCTGGCAAATCGCCGCAGCTGCTTGCCGGTGATGGCGATGCGGTCAGCCATCGCGCGACCGAGCAGGTCAGGCAATTTCGCGGCGTCGGTGCTGATCGGGCCCAAGGATTCGATCAGATACAGGCCGGCGACACGTTTCGGCGCGGCCGCCGCAAACAGGCTGGCGATGGCGCCGCCGAGCGAGTGGCCGAGGATCGAAAACTGCGACCAGCCCAGTGCATCGGCCACGGCCAGCACGTCGCTGCAATTGTCGATCAGGTGGTACCAGGCACCGGGTGCGCGATGCGAAGAACGACCGTGACCGGGCAGATCGATGGCGACCAGATCGTAATCGGCGAAGTAGGGGCTGATCGGTTCGAAGCTCGCGGCGTTGTCGAGCCAGCCGTGCAGGGCCAGCAGTTTCGGACCGTCGGGATTGCCGCTGCGGCGCGCGGCGATGCGCAGGTTCGGAATTTCCAGGGTGGTCTCTTCGAACCTGATTTCTTCAAACATGGGCTCAGCGTCCTGCCTTCAATTTCTCGAAGCGTTCGACAACGAGGACGCGTGTCGCGGCTTCCGTCTGCTGTGCGCCGGCGGAAAACTCCGGCCAGTGCCCGCTGCGTTCACGCACGATCTGCGCGATCAGTGCCGCATGTTCGACGCTGTCGTTCAATGCCGGGATGTAACCGTACGCGCTGCCGCCGGCGTGGATAAAGCGATCGCGATTCTCGACCGCGATTTCTTCCAGCGTTTCCAGACAATCGACGGCGAAACCCGGGCAAATGACATCGACTTCCTTGATGCCGCGCGCCGGCATCGCGGCCAGAATTTCGTCGGTATAGGGACGCAGCCATTCCTCACGGCCTACGCGCGACTGGAAGGCGAGGGTCCAATCCTCGGCGCCTAGCCCGAGCGCTTCGGCCAGCCGTCGCGCGGTCGCTTGGCATTGGCAGTGGTAGGGATCTCCAGCGCGCAGATAGCGCTCGGGGATGCCGTGAAACGACATCAGCAGGTGCTTGCGGCCCTGTGTTGCCCAGTGCGCGCGCACGCTGTCCGCGAGCACTTCGGTGTACGCCGGCTGTGCGTAGTAATCGGAAACAAAACTGATCTCCGGTATCCAGCGCCAGCGCTTGAGTTCGGCGGCGACTGCATCGAATACCGTGGCGGTTGTCGTCCCTGAGTACTGCGGGTAAAGCGGCAGGATCACGATGCGCCTCACGTTGGCCGCCTGCAGTTCGCGTAATACCGTGGCGATGGCCGGACGGCCATAGCGCATGCCGGTGCGCACCAGCAACGGGCCGCTGGCAACGGCTCGCAGCTTTTCGGCCACCGCAGCGGCCAAACGATTCGTGTAAACCAGCAAAGGCGAGCCGGATTCAGTCCAGATTTGTTGATAAGCGTGCGCGGATCGTTTCGGCCGGATGCGCAAGATCACCCCATGCAGGATGATCCGCCAAAGCCAGCGCGGCATCTCGATGATGCGCGGATCGGCCAAAAATTCGGCCAGGTAGCGGCGCACTGAAGCGGTGTCCGGCGCGTCAGGCGTGCCGAGATTGACCAGCATCACCGCTGCGCGTGGCGAATCGGCATGATTGAAGTCGTTGCGACCGAGATATTTCATGCGGCTTTCTACTACATCTGGTGAGAAAGCAGCGCAAACGACGCTGGATCTTGGTGCGACCGCATTGTCGTGGAAATACAACAGCATTTCGACGTCAGGCCTTTGATTCGCAACGGGTGCTGGCTAATATTCGAGTGCTGTCCACCGTTGACAGCTGACGATTACCCACAATAACAAGATCGATTGAAGGAAGATGGAGATGCGACGCAGCCTGCCCCTAGCAGTGCTAGCCATTCTGGCCGCAGTGGCGATGCCCGCGGCCGCAAATCCTGTTGCCTACGGCGTCTCCTTCAACAAGCTTTACCGGATCGATCTGGCGAATGGTCAGACCACGCTGATCGGTGAAACCGGCTTCAACGACGTCGAAGGTCTGGCCTTGTCCGATGAAGGCGTGCTTTACGGCATTGTCGATTCGACCAAGACGCTGATCACTATCGACAAACAGAACGGCCATGGCACGGCGGTCGGCGGCATTGCTGGCAATACCGGATTGACCGGGCAGGGCGTCGGGCAATTCGACGCGCTCGATTTCGGCTTGAGTTTCTCCTGCGACGGCCGTCTGTTCGCATCGTCGGACACGACCCGCAAGCTCTGGCAGATCAATCCTGCGACGGGCCAGGCGACGCTCGCCAGCACACTCGGCTTCCAGATGACCGGGCTCGCCGCCAATCGCGATGGGCTGTTCGGTCTGGCCTCGCAGGGTGACGAGGGCGTTTATCGCATCGCCCCGGCCACCGGTGTCGCCACCAAGTTCAGCAGCATCGCGCCGAATCTGATATTCGCCGACGGCGGACTCGATTTCGATGCCAATGGCAACCTCTGGGCGATCCTCGACTATCGGCCGCCGCACGACAATCGCAACAGCGACATCGTGCGCATCGACACCACGACCGGCGTTGCGACCTTTGTTTCATCGACGCTGCCGGAAATGGAAGGTCTGGCCATCGCCAGCGTCGCGGCATGCCGCGGAGCGGGTCCGGTCGTCGCGCCAAACTCGCCGATTCCGAGTGGCAGCCTGCTGTCGCGTGTATTGC
>JAYUXS010000055.1:0-2233 GCA_043752845.1 Lysobacterales bacterium
GCAAGTCCGGAGTTTTCCAGTTTCTTGAAGTGCCGCGGCGTACGCCACGCGAACTGGCGATCCCGCTGCGCGTGCTCGGCTGGAACGAAATTTATGGTCAGTACGATGCGCCGGCGGCGAGCGAGCAAAGTGCGCGTTGCCTCGACTGCGGCAATCCGTATTGCTCTTGGAAATGCCCGGTGCACAACGACATTCCGAACTGGCTTTCGCTGGTCAAGGAAGGGCGCTTGTTCGAAGCGGCGGAACTTGCGCACGAGACGAATCCGTTGCCGGAAATCTGCGGCCGCGTCTGCCCGCAGGACAGGCTCTGCGAAGGCGCATGCACGATCAATGTTGGTTTCGAAGCGGTGACGATCGGATCGATCGAGAAGTACATCGTCGACGAAGCCTTCAAGCAGGGCTGGCGACCGGATTTGTCCAACGTCGTCGCTACCGGCAAACGTGTCGCGATCATCGGTGCCGGACCCGCTGGCCTCAGTTGCGCGGACCGATTGGCGCGGCTCGGCATCGAAGCCCACGTGTTCGACCGTTACGAGGAAATCGGGGGTTTGCTTACCTTCGGCATCCCACCATTCAAACTCGAAAAGCAGGTGATGGCGACGCGTCGCAGCGTGCTCGAAGCGATGGGCGTGCAATTCCATCTCGGTGTCGAGATCGGTCGCGATCGCAGCATGGATGCATTGCTGGCCGAATTCGATGCGGTGTTCGCTGGCACTGGTGCGTATCGTTACGTCGATGCGCAACTGCCCGGTCAGGACGCGCGCGGCGTGCTGCCGGCGCTGCCGTTCCTGGTCGCGAATGGCCGGCGCGTGCTCGGCACCGAAACACCGGAACGCTGGCCGATCGCGGGCTGGTCGCAGGGCGCACCGGAATTCGAAATCGGTGGCAAGCGCGTCGTTGTGCTCGGTGGCGGCGATACCGGCATGGACTGCGTGCGCACCGCCGTGCGCCTGGGTGCGGGCTCGGTCACCTGCATCTATCGGCGCGATGAATCGGCGATGCCCGGCTCGCGTCGCGAAGTAAAAAATGCGAAAGACGAAGGTGTGCAGTTCCTGTTCAATCGCCAACCGCTGGCAATCGAAAGCGAAGATGGCCAAGCGCGCGCGGTGCGCGTGGTCGAAACCCGGACGTCGGTCGGCAGCAAGCGCGGTAATGAACCAGAAGTCATCGCCGACAGCGAAACCCTGATCGCTGCTGACATCGTCATCCTCGCCTTCGGCTTCCGCGCCGATCCGCCGGCATGGTTGAGCGCACACGCGCCCGATCAAACCAAGGATCAATGTCTGATCGTCGGCACCAAATCGCGCCTGCCGTTCCAGACCGCGAACCCGAAACTCTTCGCCGGCGGCGACGCCGTGCGCGGTGCGGATCTGGTCGTGACTGCGGTCTACGACGGCCGCGAGGCGGCGGCGAGTATTGGGCGCTTGTTGGGAGTTGGTACCTGACGGTCAGCGCGTAGGGCGCGAAGCACGGTGCATTGTTCTGGCATTCGCCGCGGATTTAAATCCGGCGCAATGCGCTGCGCGTATTACGCACTACGTTCCTTCAAGATTGCGCTTCCCTGCCATCGAGGTCCATGAAAATGGCGTCTGCCGCGTGTCGCAACTGCTCCTCGCTCGGCACCGTGTACGGCACTTCGACAGGCAGGCGTAGCAGACTGATCAACACTTCCTCCTGCGCTTGCTTCGGATGCGTTTTGAATTCGGCGAGCATTTTTCGGGCGGCGTTGGTCATGCGGCGAGTTTGGCTGAAGCAGTGTTTGATGCCGGGTTCGACGATATCGCGCGTCATTCCTCCGGCATCTCGGTGATCTGCACGTTGCACACCTGCCATTGGCCGTCGCGCCGCACGTAGACGTCGACGTAGCGGTAGTGCGATTGGAAGGCGGTGCCGGCATAGCGACCGGTCATGCGCGTGGTGCCGCTGAGCAGGGCAGTGTCGCCATAGACGCGGACATCGAGGTCGTCGACGGTGTACGGATCGATGCTCAGTTCGGCCGAGGTGATGAAGTCGAGGAATTCCTGACGGTTGGCGACGGCGCCGTTCGAACGGATCTGGCGGAAGTCATCGCTCATGTTCGCCGCGATGGCCTTGGCGTCCTTGCGCACGATGGCCTGATCCCAGTGCTCGCCTTGCTGCTTCAGTGCCGCAATCGTGGCGACATCATCGTCACGTCGATCGCCCGGCACGGCGCAGGCGAGGAGCGCCATGATCATCAGCAGTGCCAGTGCAG
>JAYUXS010000056.1:0-2230 GCA_043752845.1 Lysobacterales bacterium
AGGCGCAGCAGCATGCGCTGCACGGCCTCCAGTCTGGCGAGATCGGATTGTGCCAAGCGCACCGAAACGCCTTTTGCCTGCGTCCCCTGCACCGAACCATCGGCGTCAAAGAACCCGCGCAGGAAACCACAATAAGCTTCGCTGGACGCTCGTTCCAATGCTGGCGCGATGGCTTTGTCGCCGACACGCATACCGAACTCGAATGCCAGATCACGCAGCGCCGCCGATTTGAGGCGCCATTCGTTGCGACCTGCGACCTCCGACCATCCGCCAAAATCGGCGCGATGCGGCAACGACTCGGCGCATCGCTGCGCTTCACGCATCAGCGCCTGCGCGCCCGTCGCAATCGACGCATTTGCGCCGTTGACCTGCGCTGCCTGCGCCCACACCGAAAGCACGGCGACATCTTGCTTGAGCGTGCCGTCGCCTACCAGCAAGCCGAGCAGATAACCTTGCTCATGCGTCAGCGCGCCAGACCAATGCGCCTGCGCGCGGTGATCGTTCAGCAGCACCTGATCGCCGGGCGACAATGCGCCAGCTTCGCACCACTCGCTCTCAAGACTCCACCGCGTCATGCGCGCGACACGTCGCACGCGATGATCACTGGTTAGTCGCAATCGATAGCCTTCTTCGGTCTGCAAGGCCAGTACCGGCTTGGCCGCGGTACGGAAAAAACCGGCGTCGCCACTGGCATGGTCAACGCCATCGACGCGCGCGACAAACGCTTGGCCGAGCAGATCACGTACCTGTCGCGGGCCATCGCCAGTCTGCACCCAGGTATCAGCGGTGACGCAGGGATTGGTCGCGCGAATGGATTCGCACCACCAGTTGTTGTTCATCTCGTTGACGCGGTCGATGAGGATGAAGCCAGGCTCCGCGAAGTCATAGGTGGACACCATGATCATGTCCCACAGATGCCGCGCGCGAATGTGGCCGTAAATCTTGCAGGCAACCAGACCATCGTCACGGCTGAGGTAATTGTCCTTGGTCGGCCACTCGCGCCAGACCACCTGTTCGGCATTGCCGAGCTCGACTTCGCCCTGTTCCTTGACGTGCACCGGATACACCAGCGGCCAGTCACCATCGATGGCGACCGCGTCCATGAACTCGTCGGTGATCAGCAGGCTCAGATTGAACTGGCGCAGGCGACCGTCTTCGCGCTTGGCGCGGATGAAGTCCTTGACGTCCGGATGCGACACGTCGAACGTGCCCATCTGCGCACCGCGACGACCTCCCGCGCTTGAAACGGTAAAACACATCTTGTCGTAGATATCCATGAACGACATCGGGCCCGAGGTGTACGCACCCGCGCCCGCGACGAACGCGCCGCGCGGACGCAGCGTCGAAAATTCATAGCCGATGCCGCAACCCGCTTTCAGTGTCAGTCCGGCTTCGTGCACCTTGTTGAGGATGCCGTCCATCGAGTCGGTGATGGTGCCGGAGACGGTGCAGTTGATCGTGCTGGTTGCCGGTTTGTGTTCGAGCGCGCCGGCATTCGAGGTGATGCGGCCGGCCGGGATCGCACCGCGGCGCAACGCCCACAAGAATCGCTCGTACCAATATTTTTGCTTCTCGACCGAAAGCTCGGTTTCCGACAGTGCGCGCGCCACGCGCTTGTAGGTGTCGTCGATGGTTTCGTCCACCGCGTCACCACGCTTGTTCTTCAAGCGATATTTCTTGTCCCAGATGTCGAGCGAAGCCGGTTGCAGCGGAATGTCCACTGCTTCCCGTGCCACCGCTTCAAGGCGTACCGTACTCATTCTTGTCCATCCTCCCTCAAGGTTTTCATCACCCGCCGGCCACAACACGGAATTCGCCCGCGACAGTGCAGCACTGCTGCCCATCGTTTCTGATCAAAGACGGATTCCGCTTTCCGCAGCAAGGCCCTCGCACCGCGCGGCGCTTCGGGTTTGTTCCCCATGGCAAACCCAATTGGTTGGGTTCATGAAGGCTCCTCACCACTAGATGTTGTGACTGTGCGGATCGGAACCTTACGCTTCGGGTCACATAGTGTCAACCGCGAGGATCGATTTTTGGCGTCTGTCGCACGCCCATCACCATGCTGCGGTGTGATATCCGAACCTGCAACCTTGGCTGCGCTTGAGGGTCGCAAGCTCACCCCAATACTTGTGCCATCTCGCAACGCCTGACCGGAGCCTTCCCCATGTCGATCCGATTCTTCCTGCCCCTTTTGTTGCTCGGCGTGCTGAACGCGCAGGCGCAACTGCCT
>JAYUXS010000057.1:0-2218 GCA_043752845.1 Lysobacterales bacterium
ACACAAGATGTAGGAGGAAATTTCAGAAATTTCCGTGCACACGACCGTTCAACTACAAAATTCCGCCGGTCGCAGCGCGTCATGAAATATTCGGGCTAGATTTTTTTCCGAAGAAATCGATTTTGTCAGGAAAATCTGGGCGATTCAGTTCGGGTCCCTGCAATCGTATGCACGTCTCGCCGAGAACAGCCGTCGCGCTACCCTGAGATCTCCACCTCGATGACGATGTCGCATGTCCGCCCTTCCAGCTTCCCTTCTGGTGATTTTCGGCGCCACCGGCGATCTTGCCCAGCGCATGTTGCTGCTACGTTGTTTTCAGAGGGCTGAGCGATGACGACATCGAAAGCGTTGGCGATGATCGCCGACATTGGTGGCACCAATGCACGATTCGCCCTCACCGACCTCGCTGCGCCACAGCCGGAGTTGTTGCATCAGCAGTCGCTGCGCAATGCCGAGTTCGCGAGCCTGCAACACGCGGCCGAACATTATCTCGAACGTGTCGGCGCGCAGCCGCAACACGCCGCCATCGCGGTAGCCTGCCCGGTCGGTGCCGACGAGATCCGCCTGACCAATCGCGCCTGGTCGTTCAGCCGAAGTGAATTGCAGCGCAGCCTTGGACTCGAATCACTCGACATGATCAATGACTTCGGTGCTGTCGCCTGGGCGGTGCCGGCCTTGGGCGCGGACGATGTCGTGACGCTGCACGGCGCCGAAGACCCGGCGTTGCGCGGACCGGTGAGCGTGCTTGGCCCAGGTACAGGACTCGGCGTCGCCGTGCTTGTCGGCGACTCGGCACATGGCTGGCACGTGGTTGAAACCGAGGGTGGTCACGTCAGTTTCGCGTCGCTCGGCGATGAGGAACACGCGATCGCGCGCTGGATGACGGCGAAGTTCGGGCGCGTATCCACTGAGCGCCTGCTCTGTGGCGCCGGCCTGTCGCATATCGACGCCGCGCTCGCGGCCGGTGGCGACCTTGCCTCGGCCCTCGACGCACGCACACCGTTGCGTGACCCCGCCGCCATTGTCGAAGCAGCGCTCGACGGCCACGATCTGCTGGCACGACGCACGCTGGCGCGCTTCTGCGCCGTGCTCGGCAGTGTCGCCGGCGATGCAGCGCTGATCCATGGCGCACGCACGGTGATGATCGCGGGCGGCATCGTGCCGCGTTTCATCCCGTTCTTGCGTTCGAGCGCGTTCCGCGAGCGCTTTCTGGCGAAGGGTCGATTCGCCGCCTATCTGGAATCGGTGACCATCCGTGTCATCACCCACCCCAATCCTGGCTTGCTCGGTGCCGCGATGGCCCTGCGGTCGCGTCGTCCGCGTCCGCGCATTCGGGAATCGTGATGAAAGTCCCGATGAAGCGCGGGCCGGCGACGCCGGTGTCCTTGACCGGCTCGTGCGGATTAATCGCGATGCGGCGCTTCCGATGCAGGCGCACATCCAGACCCGGATGATTCGAGTCATGGCGCTTCCTCCACTTCGACAACGAAGACAACCGCCGAGCGCGGTGGGATCGTGAAGCGGCCGCGGCTGCGGTCGAAATGCGCTGCCTCGCGCGGACGCGCATCGGCCGCCGTGGCCGAACGCTGCATCGGGTGCAGCACGAAATCGACACCGATGGCATCGACGACATCGATGTGGTGCTCCACGCGATCGACATTGACGAAATACGCCACCTGTTCGAACGAGGCGCCGTCATAATCGCGGCCGTCGAGCAGCGCCGCCAGCACCGTCGGCTCCTGTGCCGGCCCGGTGTTCACGAAGCGCAGACGCGCCTGCACATCGACCGCGCTGCGCAGACGGAACAGGGTCGAACTCGCACGAATGCGCAGCAGATCGCGAAACGTGTCACGCATCCAGGCGATCTGCACCGGCTCGGGTTTGATCCGTGAATCGGTCAGCAGCGGACGCATCAAATCCCAGGTCGCGCCGTTGTCCGGCAGTGGCGGCAGGCCGGTCGCAAAGTAGTTGTCGCGATACGACCAGTCGACGCGGTTGAACCAGTCGCCGCTGTCGTAACTGTTGCGGTCCAGCGACTTGCTGCGCAGCGTGTCGACGCCTGAGTGGAAGTACGCAATGCCCTGACTGAACAGGTTGATCGCAACGGCCAGCATCTGCACCCGCGCCCGATCCTCGCGCGACGTATCCGTTGGCAGCTTGAAGGCATTGATGTCGAACAGCGTCTGGTTGTCGTGGTTCTCGACATAGTTCACGACTT
>JAYUXS010000058.1:0-2217 GCA_043752845.1 Lysobacterales bacterium
GCGGTTCATGTGACGCTCGCCGGTAACGCGCCTTCCGTGGCGCGGTGTCGTCCGTGTGCCGACAGCTTGCTCGCGTCCGTGATTTGTGACATCCGCCAGATTCGGATTTCCGCCCAGGAAAATTCGCAATCACGGCCAGCCGCTCACATCCCCACGCTTGCGACGGCCGCAGTTCGGTCGGACACTCGGGGTCCCGTCCCGGAGTGCGTCATGGCCGACCCGAAACCCGCCGCGAGCAATGCGCTGAAGCGCGAAGTCAGCGTCGCCAAGAATCTGTTTCTTGGCGAAATCGTCGAGGAAAACCTGTTCCCCTATCCGGTGATGCGCGAACGCGATCGCGAAATGCTCGGGATGATGGTCAGCTCGATCGACGATTTTCTGAATGCGCACAAGGACCAGTTCCGGCACTGGGACGAAGCCGCACACCAGCCGGCCGAATTCATCCAGGCGCTGCGCGACATGGGCCTGTTTGGTCTGATTATTCCGGAAGCGCACGGCGGGCTTGAACTCAGCAATGCCGCCTATGCGCGTGTGCTGTCGCAGACCTCGCGCCACGACTCGTCGGTATCGCTGACGATCGGCGCGCACAGTTCGATCGGCATGAAGGGCCTGCTGCTGTTCGGCACCGACGCGCAGAAAGCGCAGTACCTGCCGAAGCTCGCGAGCGGCGAATACATCGCCGCGTTCTGTCTGACCGAGGCCGGCGCTGGTTCCGATGCTGCGTCGGTACGCACGAAGGCCGAGGTTCAACCGGACGGCAGCTGGCTGCTCAACGGCGAGAAGATCTGGATCACCAATGGCGGCATTGCGCAATTTTTCACGGTGTTCGCGCGCACCGACGGCGTCGACGGCAAGATGACCGCGTTCATCGTCGACGCCTCGTGGCCGGGCGTATCGCATGGCCCGCACGAGCAGAAGATGGGCATCCGCGCATCGAGCACGACCACGGTCGCGTTCAGCGATGTGCGTGTGCCAGCCGATCATGTGCTCGGCGAGGTCGGCAAGGGCTTCAAGGTGGCGATGGCCATCCTCAACAATGGCCGCACCGGTCTCGGTGGCGGTGCCGTCGGCGGCATGAAGACGCTGATCGCGCTGTCGACGCAGCAGGCCCGCGACCGCAAGCAGTTCGGCCGACCGATCGCCGAGTTCGGACTGATCCGCGACAAGATCGCGCAGATGACGATCGACTGTTTCGCCGCCGAAAGCGCGGTGTGGATGGTCGCGCATTACATCGACAGCGGTTGCGCCGACTATTCGACCGAGGCCGCGATCAGCAAAGTGTTCGCGTCCGACGCGATCCAGCGGCATGCACACGAAGCCCTGCAGATTGCCGCCGGCAACGGGTTCATGAAGGAATTTCCGTACGAGCGCATCCAGCGCGACTCGCGCATCCTGTCGATCTTCGAAGGCACGAACGAAATCCTGCGGCTGTATATCGCGCTCTCCGGCATGAAGGACGTCGGTGCCTCGCTGTCCGAACTGAAGAAATCAATCGGCGACATCTTCAACAATCCGATCAAGGGCTTCGGCGTGATGAGTGGCTACGGGCAACGGCGCTTGTCGCAGGCGACCGGGTTCGGTTCCGACCACATCCTGCGCGAGATGCATCCGCGCCTGCGCAAGCTCGCCGAGATCTACGAAAAATACACGGTCGAACTGGCGCGCATTTCCGACGTGCTGCTGCGCAAATACGGCAAGGCCATTGCCGACTACCAGCACCAGCAGAAGCGCGCCGCGGACATCGCCATCGACCTGTTCGTCGGCCTGTGCACGCTGTCGCGCGCCGACGCGCTGGATAAAGCCGGCGATGCGCATGCCGCCGAAGCAATCATGATCGCCGAGATGTTCACCAAACAGGCGCGCCGACGCATGTCGCGCAACGTGCGCGGCGTCGAACACAATGAGGACGGCGACGTCGAGAAACTCGCCGCCTTCATTCTGGAGCGCGGCAGTTATCCGTGGGACGTGATCTGAAAGCGAGCAGGACGATCAGCATTGCGACGGCGAACCAGATCGTGGGCGAGCCGATCGGCACGGGTACGCGTTGCGGCGCCGGTGGCGCCGTAGCCGCCGACGTGTAAGTGATGCGCAAGCGCGGACGCGTCGCGGCATTGACGGCCTCGCCGGATTCCAGCCGCTTCGCTGTAGGGGGCGTTTGCGACTCGTCGCTGACCAATATCCAGCCGAAGTTCGTGCCTGCGTCGGTGCGCCAGAGTT
>JAYUXS010000059.1:0-2215 GCA_043752845.1 Lysobacterales bacterium
CGGATCTTGATAATCCTGATGCTGATTTTCGTACCTGCTGCCGCATCCGCATCGCAGGACTGGTTCTTGCTGCGCCTCGGTGAAGAAGAAGTGCATCGCGAAAAGGTAGACGGGACGCCGCTGCATTTCTCCTATCGGCAGAAACTCGGCGAGTCGGAAATGCGCATGGCGGGTGATGTGCTGCCCGAGGGTGTGATCCGTTTGCGCGTGCGCACGTCAATGCGAATGGCGACATGGTGCGTTCGACACTGCCGCTCATGGGCCGTGAACTCACCATTGAGCGCGCGAACGAACGCGACGCGACGGTGACCACCCGGCGCGCCGAGATCTACGATTACACCCTCGTTGCTGCACATGATCGATACGACGCGAACTGGCGGCGCAGCAACTTGCGTTATCGCATCGAACTGGCGCGGCAAGACGTCGGTCTCGGCCTGCCCAAGGTCGAGCAAACCTGGCATGCCCTTGGCAACGGACGTTTCGATCTCGATGTCGTCGCCTCCGCGGTTGCGAGTGGACGCAGGTCTATGTCGACGGTCATTGGTGAAGCTTTGACGCCGCTCAGGGCGGCTTCGGCAGCGACCACCCCGTTCCAAATATCTATTGCATTTTGATATCTTTTTGATATCGTTTTCTCAAATCAACGGAGAGCGCGCTATGAATCAGAACGCCGAAATTCGCGAACGCAGTGCCCGCAGTGCCGCGGGCATCCCGATGTTGCTGGCTTTGTTGGCGATCACCGTCGTCGTCCTGCCCTTGTTGTTCCTGCGCCTGCCGATCCTCGGCGCCCCGCTGGCGATTGTCGTGCTCTTCTGCTGGTTCGGCTTCTTCATGGTGCAACCGAATCAGGGTGCGGTGATGCAGTTGTTCGGCCGCTATGTCGGTACGGTGCGCGAGGAAGGTCTGCGTTGGGCCAATCCGTTCTATTCGAAAAAAGCGGTGAGTCTGCGCATTCGCAACTTCGAATCGAACAAGCTCAAGGTCAATGATCTGGAAGGCTCGCCGATCGAGATCGGTGCAGTCGTGGTCTGGCAGGTGATCGACACCGCCGAGGCGACGTTCGCCGTCGATGATTACGAGAACTTCGTGCATGTGCAGTCGGAAGCGGCGCTGCGCCAGTCGGCGACCAGCTATCCGTATGACCTGCATGATGGCCACACCGTCTCGCTGCGCAGCCACACGCCCGAGATTGCCGATCATCTGCGCAAGGAAATCCAGGAACGCCTGACCAGCGCCGGCATGCGCGTGCTCGAAGCGCGCATCAGCCACCTCGCCTACGCGCCGGAAATCGCCCACGCGATGCTGCAGCGCCAGCAGGCCAGCGCCATCATCGCGGCGCGTACCAAGATTGTCGAAGGTGCCGTCAGCATGGTGCACATGGCACTCGAGCAACTGAACGAAAAGGGCATGATCAAGCTCGACGAGGAGCGCAAGGCGGCGATGGTCAGCAATCTGCTCGTCGTGTTGTGCGGCGAACGCGGCACGCAGCCGATCGTCAACGCCGGTTCGATCTACTGACTGGCGCCGCAACGCGCCATCGCCATGAGCGAGAAAAAAGCCTATCCGCTACGCATCAACACCGTCGTGCTCGACGCCGTGCAGCGGTGGGCTGACGACGAGTTGCGCAGTCTGAACGCGCAGATCGAGTACGTGCTGCGCGACGCCCTGCGCAAGGCCGGGCGTCTGCCACGTGACGACGAAGCGCCACGTCCAGGCGAAGACTGAATCCCGCCCGTGTCGCGCCATGCGCCGCGGGCGATGCTTCGCTAGCATCGGCGGGTCATGACCGGACGCTGCCACCTGATCGCGATTTTTCCGAAACGACTGAACGCGGGGCGCGTTGCCGTTCAGTCGACCAATGCGAACGATCGCGTCGCATTGCGCAACATCAGCAAACAGCGTCGCTGCGCCCTGAAACTGCGGCGCCTGCGTCTGAAGCATGTCTGCCGAGTGCAATTGCGCAGCCGCGATGGCGACGAACCGTTCCTGACCAGCGTCGATGTCGCGATCGATCATGCCGCGCGCATCCGCGCCGTGTTCGACGCCGATGCGCGCGTCCGTTCGTACATCGAACAGGCCGTCACCGATCGACGCGCACTGCGCTTCGTCCGCACCCACAATCAGCGCCACACGCGACGTGGCAAGTTGATTTGGCGACTGCGTTCGATCGCGCTGCCATCGATCGATCACCTCGCTCTGGTCGCGCGCGGCTTCG
>JAYUXS010000060.1:0-5362 GCA_043752845.1 Lysobacterales bacterium
ATCTCGCGGATCTGTTCCTCGAACACGCCGTGTGTGGATGGATAGGTGACCATCAGGGCTGCGAGTTTCGCGCTGTGTTTCTCGGCCTTCATTTTCAAATCGCCGAGATCGACATTGCCTTCGTCGTCGCAATTCACGACCACGACATCCATGCCGACCATCTGTGCCGACGCCGGGTTCGTACCGTGCGCGCTCGACGGAATCAGGCACACGGTGCGGCCCAGATCGCCGCGTGCATGGTGATACGCGCGGATCGCGAGCAAGCCGGCGTATTCGCCCTGGGCGCCGGAATTCGGCTGCAGCGAGACCGCGTCGTAGCCGGTGATCTCGGCTAGCCAACGCTTCAGGTCCTCGAACATTTCGCGATAACCGAGCGCCTGCTCGGCTGGTGCGAAAGGATGCAGCGCACCGAACTCGGGCCAGGTCACCGGAATCATCTCGCTGGTCGCATTCAATTTCATCGTGCACGAGCCGAGCGGGATCATTGCGCGATCAAGCGCCAGGTCGCGGTCAGCGAGTTTGCGCATGTAGCGCAGCAGTTCAGTTTCGGTGCGATAGCGGTTGAAGATCGGATGCTTCAGGCACGCGTCATCGCGCAGCAGATTCGCCGGAATGCTGTCTTTCGCATCGGCCAGGATTTCGGCAAAGCGCAGCGAACCGCCAAACGCCTGCCAGATCGCCACGACCGTCGCGTCTGTCGTCGTTTCATCGAGCGCAATGCCGAGTTTGCTGCCCGGCAGCAGGCGTAGATTGAGCTTTGCGGCGAGCGCATGTTCGACGATCGAAGCGCGCGCGTCGCCGGCATCGAGACTGATCGCATCGAAGAACGCGGATTGATCGATCGTGAAACCGAGCTTGCGCAGCCCGGCGGCGAGCACGACGGCGCGGCGATGCACGTCGTGCGCGATCGCGGCGAGGCCGTCCGGGCCGTGGTAGACCGCATACATCGACGCGATTACCGCGAGCAGCACCTGCGCCGTGCAGATATTCGATGTCGCCTTTTCGCGGCGGATATGTTGTTCGCGTGTCTGCAACGCAAGTCGATATGCGGGTTGTCCGCGCGCATCGACCGAGACGCCGATCAGACGGCCCGGGATCGAGCGCTTCAGCGCATCGCGCACCGCCATGTAGGCCGCATGCGGACCGCCATAACCCATCGGCACGCCGAAACGCTGGGTCGAGCCGATCGCGATATCGGCGCCAAGTTCGCCCGGCGTCGCGAGGATGGTCAGCGCCAGCGGATCGGCTGCGAGCACGCTGATCGCACCATTCACTTTCAACTTCGCGATGGCCGCGCGATGGTCGCGCAAATCGCCACGCGTACCGGGATATTGGAAGATCGCACCGAACACCGCGCTCGCATCGAGATCGGTCTCGGGATTGCCGACAACGACGTTCCAGCCGAGCGGCTCGGCGCGCACCTTGATCACCGCGATCGTCTGCGGGTGGCATTCGCTGTCGACGAAGAAGGTCTTCGACTTCGACTTGCTCGAGCGCTCGGCCACGGCCATGGCCTCAGCGGCAGCGGTGCCTTCATCGAGCAGGGACGCGTTCGCGACATCGAGTCCGGTCAGTTCGCAGACCATGGTCTGGAAATTCAGCAGGGCTTCGAGACGGCCCTGCGAAATCTCGGGTTGATACGGCGTGTACGCGGTGTACCAGGCCGGGTTCTCGAGGATATTGCGCTGGATAACGGCCGGCACCAGGGTGCCGTGATAGCCCTGACCGATCAGCGACGTGAACACCTGATTGCGATCCGCGAGTTCGCGCAGACGCGCGAGTGCTTCGACTTCGCTCAGTGCGCGACCCATCGAACTCAGCGGCTTCGCCATGCGGATATTTGCGGGCAGGGTCTGCGCGATCAACGTCTCCATGCTGGGTACGCCGATGGCGGCGAGCATCTCGCGTTGTTCCTGCATGGACGGACCGATGTGACGGTCAGCGAAGTTGCGGGCGATATGCGGTTGGCGCGATGCGGACATGGGCGGGCTCTCGACAATGGGGCAGGGCATGCGCGCGTGATGCGGTGCATGCTTCGGGCCCCATCTGTCACTTTGCCTGAGAGCGTTATCCCTTCGGCGGACGCAGGCTCATCACAAGGATGCGCGTCGCTTTCCAGATGCTGCGGTGCTGCTTGCGGTCCTTCTGCCTGAGAGTTTCCGGGGCGGTTGCTCCTTCGGCGCCGATGCTGGATGGATCCGCAACGATCTCTCCCGCAAGCGGCGCGAAGGCTATCACGACGGGTGCTGACGGCGCGCTCACGTCCAAGCCCCTAAGTCAGCGCGAGTTTGCCGGCGGCGATGACCAGAACCACGGCCAGGATGCGTTTGAGCAGCGGCACCGGCAGCTTCGACGTGCCAAGCCGGGTGCCGATGGCCGCACCGACCGCGACCGCCGCAAGCCACAGCGGCATCGCTGGCGACCAGACGATTTGCACGGCCTGCAGTCCGGCCAGACCGGCAAGCGAATTGACGAGCACAAAACCCGCCGACAGCCCGCTCGCCTCGCGCGTGCTTGCCCAATGTGCGAACAGCAGCAGCGGCGTCAGGAAGATCGCGCCACCGGTGCCGGTCAGTCCGGAAATCACGCCGATGACCGCGCCCGCGAGCAAGGCCAGGGCCGGATGGGCGGCACGCGCCGTCGTATCGTCGCGCAACGCAACTTGGGCAGTACGCCACAGTTGGATTGCCGCGAACAACAGTACGCCGGCGAGCACGCGCTTGATCAGTTCAGGCGAGTGCAGGTACTTCGCGGCCAGATAAGCCGCGGGCGCCGAGGCGAGCACAAAGGGCGCGAGCCGCTTCCAGTCGATCAAGCCGGCACGATGGAAACGCCAGACGCCGATGCTCGCGACCAGCACGTTCAGCGCCAGTGCGGTCGGTCGAATCGTGGCTGGCGCGAAGCCCGCCAGCGTCATCGCCGCGATGTAGCCGGACGCGCCAGCATGACCGACCGACGCGTAGGCAATCGCGATGATCAGGAAAACGATGCCGAGCAGCAGTTCGATTTCAGTCATGCCGACTTCTTGCGCGCGCGCGGGTGGGCAGCGTCGTAGACCTTGGCGAGGTGCTGGAAATCGAGATGTGTGTAGATCTGCGTGGTGCCGATGTCGGCATGGCCGAGCATTTCCTGCACGGCACGCAGATTGCCGCTCGACTCGAGCAGATGGCTGGCACACGAGTGGCGCATCAAGTGCGGATGTACGCGCTTCCAGATACCGGCGGCCTGCCCGAAGCGTTTCAGTCGGCCGCGTACCGAACTCGGCGAGATCACTGTGCCGTTGCGATTGGTGAACACCGGAGCTTCCGCTGTCGCCATGTGGTCTTCGCGCCACGCGCGCAGGGCATCGGCGGCCTTGGGTCCGAACGGCACCACGCGCGTCTTCGCACCCTTGCCGAGCACGCGCACCAGGTGTTCGTTGAAGTCTAGGTCCTGCCAGCGCAGCGCGCACAGTTCCGAGACGCGCAACGCGGAGGAATACAGCAACTCGAACATCGCCTGGTCGCAACGCGATGCCGGGCTGTCGTCGGCACCGGCATCGAGCAGCGATTTCATTTCATCGACATCGAGCACGTTCGGCAATTTGCGTGACGTCCGCGGTGCGCGCACGCCGTCGGCGGGATTGATCCGGGCACGACCTTCGCGCAGCAGCCAGCGATACAAGCCGCGAATCGTCGACAGGCGTCGCGCCAGAGACTGGCCACATAAACCATTGCGGAATTCGCCAGCGATATGCGCTCGCACGCCGTCCGCAGTCACCGCGGTCCATTCCGCCAGCGGCATCTGGCCCTCGACCCAGGCATGGAAGCTTTCGAGATCGTAGCGATAGGTCGTCAACGTCCGCGGCGACAGCCGCTTCACGTCACGCAACCAGGCGAGGTAGGCGTCGATCGTGGCGGCGCGATTAGTCAATCGACGCCTCGAAGCCGTCGACGAAGATGGGCATGACCACCGTGACAAACACTGCCGCGACGCCACCTTCCCGATTGACCGGCGCACTATCGTCGCTGGCGGCGACATAGATGATGTGCCTTCCCGGCGTAAGCCCTGCCGAGTCGTAAGAGAAGGTGACCGTTTCCGTGGTGCTGTCGAATGCGCCATCTGCCGGTGTCATAGGTCGCGGAATCGCAAACGCTGACCAAGGTACTTCGTCGATGTAAGCAGTGGCCGAGTGGACGTTCTGGATCGGCTCGGCACCTTGCGACTGGTTGAACCGTGAATCCGACACTGTCGCGGAAATTCTAACCATCTCGCTGCCCCACACTACGACATCGTCTGCCGCGGCAATCGAGACCACGTCAGGCGCTGACGGCGCACGGTAAGGCGCATGCAAGACGCGAGCGGCGTACCGCAACGCCAGCAAATTGTCGGGGAGAATGGTGCTGCTGAAACTCGTGCAGCTTTCAAAAAAAGTGCCGCTCGAACCGAGTTCAAACGTAAATGCCGGCACCCCCAACTTGCCGTAGGCGTTGTCGTCGGATGCGCCGTCAGTCGGGTAGAGGGCAGCTGCAGGCACTGGCGTGTAATCGTTGAACCACGCAAACCGGCGCGCTATCGCCTCAAATGCTGCCTTGTTGCCAGAGGGAAACGTGGTCACGCCCCACGGATACAGAACCCAGTCGCCGTAGCTGTGGATATCGAAGTAGATGCCACGCGTCGTATCGGCGGCGGCTTCGGACAAGCTGTTTTCGATGCCAGCACGAGTGTCGGGATACAGCGACATCATGTACTGATCGATGGCGGTGGTCTCGGGCTCAGACGTTGCGGAAGGGCCACGGTATGTCTCCTGGCAGGTGATGCTGCTTGACCCCGTATCGCCCGGAAGCCAATCCCAGAGCCATGGGAAATTGCGATTCAAGTCGACACCGATCGATGTGCCCGAACACATTGGTGAATTGCTGTTGTTGCGATTCTTGCGCTGATACCTCGTTGCCGATACCTCCGCAATCTTTCGGCCATCCGGATTCGCCTGCAGCAGCAGGTGGAATTCGTTGTGATCGACCAGCCAGGTGGCTTCCGCATCCGTGCCGTAGTTCGTCAGCAACCATTCCGCGAATTTCAAGTTCAGTTGCACCGGGGTATATTCGCGGGCATGCAGGCCGGTCATCACGAACATCTTCGGCTTGTCTTCGACGACGGCGCTGTTGGTGATCTTGAGCAGGCGCAGGTCGTAGCCGGACAATCCACCTGGGGTGAACTTCTCCCAGGAATCACCGATATCGATCGCCGTGGCCAGGGTCGGATGTGCCAGAACTTGCGCGTCGATGAATTGGTCGGTCTCTTCGACCGTGTTGTAGCAACTGAAACCGGGAATGGTCTTGGCGAGTTCGCTGCGCAGCTGCGCGCTGAGCACGGCATCGAA
>JAYUXS010000061.1:0-2200 GCA_043752845.1 Lysobacterales bacterium
ACCCGTCAGGCCGTCCTTCATGCTCATCCGGCGCAGTTCCTCGGTGCGCTCGGTCACCTTGCGCTCGAGGCCCTCGACATGGCGGGCGTTGACCAGCGAAATCGCCGCCTGCGCGCCAAGCAGTTCGAGCGTCTTGACGTGGCGTTCGGTAAAGGCGCCCTCGAGCAGGTTGTTCTCGACGTAGATCACCGCGACGATCCGGCTCTGGTTCAGCACCGGCAGCACCAGCACCGACTTCGGCCGGCGTGTCGCGAGATAGCTGCTCTGCGCGAAGCGCACGTCGTCGGCGGGGTGGTTCAGCACCAGCACGCTGCGCGTCAGGCGCACATATTCGAGCAGTTGGTCGGGCAGCTCGGCGCTGACCTCGTCCGGCGCGTCGGCCAGACGGCGGCCGACATGGTCGTACTCGACCATTGCGCCTTCGCTGAAGCGTCCAACCGCTTCGACGGTCAGCATGTCGTCCTCGCACAACACGATCGCGCCGAATTCCGCGCCGGCATTTTCGAGCACGATACCGAGCAGCTTCTGCAGCAGCGCATCGAGCTGCACTTCCTGCGACAGCAGGCGGCTCGCCTTCAGCAGCGAATGCAGGTCGAGCATGCCGACCGACGACGACACACCGGTGCTGCCATTGCTCGATGCCGCAGCGCTGCGCCGCAGCTCGATCGCGCGGAACAGGATTTGCGGCCACTGCGTCTCGATCTGCTTGCACTTCGCGATGGCACCCCAGCGCTGATAGTGGAAATACGCCTCGCGAATGAAGTTGTGGGCGAGTTGGCGCTGCTGCTGGTCCTGCCAGAAGCGCGCGTACAACTCGTTTGCCAGCGCCTCGCAATGGGTGAAGCCGGACTCGGCAGCAGCGTCGATCGCACGTGCATACAGTTCCATCGCCGCACGCGCGTCGTTGCGCGCGCGCGCGAGCTCGGCGGCGATCAGCAAGGCCTTGTGCTGGAAATTCGACGCGCAATGCCCAGCCCAGGTGTCGAAGCGATCATGCAGTTCTTGCGCCTCGTTGATCGCGGCTTCCTGCTGATCGGCTTCGACGAAACCGGGCTTGAGCAGACCGAGTGCGTGGAAAAACATGGCCTCGGTAAGCGTCGGTCCGTCTGGCAGCAGTGCCGCGATCATCGCGCGCTTCGGCGAATTCGCGCGCCACTCGCCGGGCATATCGAACAGATAGGCGTGGCGGATCATCGCAAAGCTGTAGAACGCGAGCCCGATCGACTGCGCTTCAAAATCATCATTCAGCAACACGCCGATGCGTACTTCCGGCGTATCGAAACTCTGCGGTTTCAGCGTCTTGCCACGCAGCGCGGCAACCGGTTGCAACACGCCACAGCGCAGCATCAGTTCGGTGACCGGTTGGTTGCTGTGTTTGAGGAAGGCGAGGCTCTGTTCGGCGTCGAGCTCGACGTCGTCGAGCGCAGCACCCATCACGAAGGCGTTCACCGGGCCAAGCAGCGCGCAGTAGCCGGCGGCGAGCGGATTGATGCCGGCACGGCCCATCGCGAGGCCCTGCGCGAGATAGGGCAGCGTTTCGCGCAGCGGCTCGCACCAGTGCTGATAGAAGGCACCGAAGTACTGATAGACCGACAGCCGGAAATACGGGTTGTCGCGTTGCTCGGACAGCTTGCGCGCGAGTCGGCCCATTGCGTGCACTGTGGGGTAGGGCCGCCCGCTCGCAGCCATCGCGGTCTGGTAGGTGACGTAGGCGATGCAGCTCAGGTCACCCTGACCATGTTCGAGCGTCGTCTTCACCATCCGGCACGCACCGAGCACGTAGCTCAGCCCGCGGTTGATCTGGTAGGTCGAATACGCCAATCCGTAATAGACCTGCATTTCGAGCAGGCGCTCCGGGTCATGCATCTCGTCCTGGGCGAGCAGCGCGTGTTCATTCTGCTCGGCGAGCAGCGCTTCGGTCTCGGCGAATTCGGCCAGATAGCGCGGCAGCGCTTCCGCCTCGGTTTCGGGGAAGTCGCGACCGAGCAACTGGAGCGCGCGCCGCAGCACCACGAACGAATCACCAAAGCGGCCGCGGATATGCAGCAACTCGACCAGCGCGAGACACAGCGTCACCTTCGCGGCGACGCTGGGCGCGGATTCGACCAGGCGCGTGAGCCTGGTCTCGGCGGCGTCGAAATGCCCGGCAAGGTATTCCGCCTCGGCCAGATTCCTGTAGAGCGTCAACGCGAGCTCCGGC
>JAYUXS010000062.1:0-5309 GCA_043752845.1 Lysobacterales bacterium
CATAAGACATGTGCACCATTGTTTCCGAAAGAAACAGTCTAGGCCGAGCAACAATAGGTATGACAAAAAACGGCAGTCAATTGGCTGCCGTTTTTTTTGCGCCGTTCGCGCTAGGCCCGGACGAAATCATTCGGATAGATGTTGAGGTGAGGGTCGCCCGCATATCTACCCACAACGCCGTGACAGTCTTGGAAGTTGCCGACGAGAGCAGCGCCGCCTTTGAGGCAGTCAAAGTGAAAGCCTTCATGAATCGGTGCTCCAAGGCGAACGAATCCGTTGAAAGAACAAGCAGCATTGTGCTCGCCGCTCCCGACCTGCCAGACAACGCCATGCAGATCCCTCCCAGGCGAGCGGAATTGAATTCCTCGGTGGTTTAGGAATCCTCGCCATTGATGCTTTTGATAGGGATACGAAGACTCGAAGACATTGCACATGTCGTGAACGAATTCGGCGGGATTGGCCTGCGTCGACGCTTCCGCAAATACTCGCCAAAGACTATCAGTGAGCTCGCCGGCGCCAAAGTTGCACACGGGTAGCAAGAGCGGACTACGCTTGAGTCGGTTCATCAACTCGACCTTCATCGCGTCGACTGCACGCGCAGCACCAACCGCTGCAGAGGCAAGCAGCGTTTCGGCTTCTCGTACTCTTTGCTTCTTGAAGAATTCGCTGAGACCAGGATCGAGGTCGACCTGCACCCGACATGAGATAGCAAACGGATAGAAGCGCTTGAAAAATGGCGCGAACTGGATCTCTTGCGCCCTACCAAAGCCCAAGACACAAATGCCATCAGAGAGGCATCGCCGGTCACTCTGGAGTTTGCGCTGCAGAATCGCCAATAGCGCATCAGCGTGATCGGCATCCGCAATGCTTCCTCTCAGCGGCGCGGTAATCACCTCTGACCTCTGCCTTACGAGCGCCCTGCTGAACCGCTTTTGAAGCTCGTCGAAGTAACTTCTCGGGATCCCTCCGATGACGAACATCATCGATCTAGCTCCTTCGGATAGCGGTCGACTTCAGCCGTTCGATGACGTCCAGCGGAACATTGATGCGAATTCTCTCGGCAGGGGAAAATAGTGACAACAACAAGTCCAGACTCGTGTCGTTCTCAATCGGCGCCGGGCCAACTATCCCTTGCTTGTCTTCCAATACGAGGCCTCGATCAATCTTGTTGTTGGCGATCCATGTCTCTATCGCTCTTGTGATGCGCACCACTCGCTCGCCGGCCAATTCACCAACCGGAACTTCAGGCTCGCCCAAAAAGTATGAGCCGGATGGGGCGGGCGCTGACTCCGGCAGATCTTCATATCCCCCAGTCTCAGCAGAGAGATGCAAGTACCGTTTCGTCCCGGCGGGCATCGCCCTTGAAAACGCAGTCCACAATCCCTGTTTGTATCTCGGCACTGTTGCCACAGCGGCGGTAGAGCGAATTCCGAAATGCACACTATTGGGGGATTCGATTACCGAACCCTTTGGCACTACGCCCCACACCAAAGGATGGCTGCTGCTCTGAACTAGGACAATTCGACCGTCGGCATCTTGCTCAATAACTTCCCGCAACTTTCGGCCTTTCGCAATGGGAGCCCAAGCCACTCCATGCTCCACTAGAAGACCGGGTATCCGTGTTAGCAGCAACGCCTTCTTGTCCCGCACCCACGCCGACTGCGCCGCAGCCAACAACACGTCCATCCATGATTCGCTAGTCATGACGCAATACTCCGTTCAAGCACCCATCCAATCATTGGATCCGTTCCGTTTGAAATCTGCTGAGTCGATCAATACGGAGCACACGCATCATCTTCCTCCCGCGAAGTAGATTCAATGCATCGTGCCTCGCCGAGTACGAGCGAGCGCCCACGACCTCCCTAGAGGTCGGCCTCCCTCGACTTTCCCAACGGAATACCCGCTGGATCCAGGCGGACACCGGCCAGCAATGGTCGGTGTTTTGCTTTTTGCGTTGGCCAGTTTGCGACTCGTCGCGCTAGTTCGCCGCAGCCGCAGCGTCGGCCAGTTCTTCCAGCCACACAATCACCTTTTCCCGCGCCGTCTTGGCGTGTATCGGCAGGATCAACACGTCGCCCGCTTGCGACTGGCGCCAGGCGCTTTTGGCGGCGGCGAGTTCGGCGGCGTGGGTGTGCAGATGGGCAGCGTCGAAGCCTTGTGCGAGCAATTGCGTGCGCAGCAAGTCGGGTACTTCGCCGGGCTTGCGGCCGCGCAGCATGCCTTCGATTTCCTTGATCACGATGAAGGCCGGTGACGCGGCAAATGCGGCGTCGGCGAGTGCGCGGATGTCGGCATCATCGCGATTGCCGGCCTGACCGAGCACGAGCCCGATGCGTCGATCGGGAAAGTGTTGGCGAGCGAGATCGAGCAGCCCGGCCAGACCTTCCGGGTTGTGCGCGTAATCGAGCACGACATCGATCGCGCCGATCCGGAAACACTGCAGGCGGCCGGGATTGTCTTCGCGGCTGGCACCAAAGCGGGCGAGCACGCCACGAATTGAATCAATGTCGACGCCAACCAGCGCCGCACTCAGGGCGGCACCGAGCAGGTTGGCGATGTTGTAGCGCGCGACGCCGGACAAGGTCAGCGGCATGTCGACGATGGCACCGAGATCGCTGGATTTCCCTTCGATGTTCAGCAACATGCGACCCGACTGAACTCCGCAAGTCGGTTCGCCCTGCTGGCGGGCGTTGATCAAGACCGGATGGTCGTCATCAAACGCGAACCAGGCACGCGCTGTATCGAGTTTAATTGCACGCCCGGCGAGTACCGGATCGTCGGCGTTGACGACCAATCGCGCGCCACGTTTCAGACCGCGCGCCAATGCGAGCTTGGTATCGGCGAGATCTTCGAGCGTGTCGATGCCGTATTCGCCGAAATGGTCGGCGCTGACATTGGTGACCAAGGCGACATCGACATCGCGCACCGCCAAGCCACGACGCAGGATGCCGCCGCGAGCAGTCTCCAGCACCGCCGCCTGCACGCGTGCGTCACGCAACACCGCGCGCGCACCGGCCGGGCCGGAATAATCGCCAGACTTCTCGAAGCGACCGTCGAAAAACAAACCGTCGGTGCAGCAATGCCCGGTGAACAGCCCTTGCGCGCGCAGCATGGCGGCGATCAGTCGCACCGAGGTGGTCTTGCCATTCGATCCGCTGACGAGCGCTGTTGGTACATCGCGCAGTTGCGTCCATGGCACCGCATCCTCGGCTGGCAAGTCGAGCAGCGAGACGTGGAATGCATGGTCGCCCGCGCCGATGCTGAGCAGCTCGTCGTCCCAGAACACCGGCACGCCATGCTGTTCGCCCGCCGCGATCAATTGCGTCAAAGCCTGATCGGATTCGCCATGCGCAGCGCGCCTGAGAGTGTCGCGTGCCAGTGCTTCGTCATGCGCCGCCGGATGGCCGGGAGCGAGCAGATCGACGGATCCGATCGCGCGCTGCCACGCCCATTCGTTGACTTCGGTGGCCGTAAACAACTGATCGACCGGTGCTGCGATCGCCAAGGCCGCACCGCTGCGATGGCGACGGACGACACAAGCCGCATCGTCCGACCAGCCCAAACAGTCGCGCGCGACCGCAATCTGCATTCGCCAGGTCGCCAACTGGGCATCGGTCGGCAACGCGCCCACGGTCATCAGCACCGCACCGCAATCGGCAAAATACAGATTGGGTCCGGTGAGGCGACGCGAATCTTCGAAACTCGGGCTCAACGCGATGCTGCCTCAGTCTTCGGTGTCGCGTGAAAATCGCACACCGCGCTCATCGCGCACCAGGCCATCCATCTTCGCCAAGGACGCTTCCTCGACTGGCCCCGGTTCGTGCATCGTCGCCGACATCGACGCCGCCGCAGTCGCCCGCACTGGCGCCGCCACACCTTCCGGCCGGAAATAGATCACCTGCTTCCACGAGCGCACCAGCGCATCGGCAAAGATCAGCAGCAGGTCACCCTGCATGCCCGACTTCAGCGCATGCTCGATCGCCTCCTGTTCGTCCGGAATGATGGTGATGGCCGCATCGTTGACGCCTTGTTCGCGCAATCGAGCGGCAAGCATCAGAGGCACTTCGTCACCGGCACGGCCGCGTAGCGCATCGTCGCGACGACAGACGTAATGATCGAAACGACCCGCAACGGCGTCGGCAATGGCCAGAATGTCCTCGTTGCGACGATCGCCTGGACCTGCGAGCACGACGATGCGCCGACCCGGCACATCCAGTCGCTGCGCCAGATCCGCCATCGCATTGACGGCGTGCGCATTGTGGCCGTAGTCGAACAGCACCTTGAACGGATGTTCGTTGAACACGTTCATGCGTCCGGGTGCCTGGAAAAAAGTGGTATCGAAGGTACGCAGGCCCTGCCGGATCGCGTCGAGCTTGATGCCGAGCGCGAAGGCCATCGCCGCAGCGACCATCGCGTTTTGCACGTTGTGCAAAGCGCGTCCTTCCATCGTCGCCGGAATCAGATGCGTCCACAGCAACGGAATATGACTGCCCTTGTCGTAGAGGGTGATCATCTGGCCATTGACGCCGGCTTCGATCGCGCAAGCACGGCCGCCGGCACGGATGTGCTCGCGCACCAGAGCGTGGCTCGGGTTCATGGTCACGTAGCACAACGTCTTCGCATCCGTGTAAGCGCTCATGCGCAAGACATTCGGATCATCCGCATTGAGCACCGCGCAGTCCTGCGCCACCTCGACGACGATGCGCTTGACCTCGGCCAGTTGTTCAAGCGTATCGATGCCTTTCAACCCGAGGTGATCGGACTGCACATTCAGCACCGCACCGACATTGACGTGACGCACGCCTAGTCCAGCGCGCACGAGGCCACCGCGTGCGGTCTCGAGAATCGCGATATCGATCTGCGGATCGGCGAGCACCATACGCGCCGACACCGGCCCGGTCATGTCACCTTCAACGGTGCGCTGTCCGTCGATGTAGACGCCATCGGTCGTGGTCAGTCCTGGCGTGTAGCCCGCCATTTTGGCGATGTGCGCGAGCATGCGCGAGGTCGTGGTCTTGCCATTGGTGCCGGTGATTGCCGCGATCGGTACTTTGCTCGGGGTGCCGTGCGGAAACAGCATGTCGATGACCGGACCTGCGACATCGCGCGGTGTGCCCTCGCTCGGCGCGACGTGCATGCGGAACCCGGGCGCAGCATTCACCTCGCAGATGCCGCCGCCGATCGCGCGATAGCTTTCGGCAATATTGGTCGACAGGAAATCGACACCGCCGACATCCAGCCCGATCGCGCGAATCGCACGCACGGCCATGTCGCGGTTGTCGGGATGGATGATGTCGGTGACATCGGTC
>JAYUXS010000063.1:0-2187 GCA_043752845.1 Lysobacterales bacterium
CACCCTGTCCGGCGGCGAGCGCGGGCGCCTGCACCTGGCGAAGACGCTGCTGCAGGGCGGCAACGTGCTGCTGCTCGACGAGCCGTCCAACGATCTCGACATCGAAACCCTGCGCGCGCTCGAAGACGCACTGCTCGAGTATCCGGGCAATGCCTTCGTGATCTCGCATGATCGCTGGTTCCTCGACCGAATCGCGACGCATATCCTCGCGTTCGAGGGCGACAGCCACGTCGAATTGTTCCAAGGCAACTACCGCGAGTACGAAGAAGACAAGAAGCGCCGCCTCGGGGCCGATGCCGATCGTCCGCATCGCATCCGCTTCAAGGCACTGAAGAAGTAAGTCGTCATGTCCGCGGCGCTGAGCACAATCAAAGCCGACGCCGCGCGGCATCCGGAGCAGTCGGCGCGACGTAGTGCTCTTCTGGAACAAGCCAGTCACCTCACGGCAGCTGCCACGATGATGGCGTTGCCGACGCGCTTGCCGAGCCTGAGCGTCGTCTGCTGCTCGATCAAGGCCGATGTCGAGGCACGCTTTCGCCGCGAAGTCGCGCGCTGCTTTGCGCAGTGGCCAGATCTCGAAGTCTGCGTGCTCAATGACGCCCGCTCGTTGGCCGAAGCCTACAATCGCGGCGCCGCGATGACGCACGGCGACTGGATCGTGTTCTGTCATGACGACATCCGCTTCGCCCGCGATGATTTCGCGGCGCGTCTGTTTGCTGCCATGACGCAATTCGAAGTACTTGGCCCAGCTGGCGCGATCCGCGCGGACGGTCCGGCGGCGCTATGGGGCGGCCCGTTCAGTGGCTTTGCGCAAGTCAGCTATCCGCTGCCCGACGGTCGCTTTCTCGCGACCATCGCCGGCATCGGCGCCGTGCACCAGCGCGCACAGCTGTTGGATGGCTTGTTCATCGCCGCGCGCCGCAGCGCCTGGCAGCACGTGCCATTCGACGCCGGTCGCTTCGACGCATTTCATCTGTACGACATGGATTTCAGCCTGAGTTGCCATCGTCATGGACTCACGGTGGGCATTGCCCAGGATCTGCACCTGCTGCACGACTCCTCCGGCAATTTTGACGAGCGCTGGTCCGACTATGCCGACCGCTTCGTGCGCAAACACAATCTGATCGTCACCGACGCCCACCAGGACCCGAGTCGGGCGATCGTGCTGCCGTCAATCACCACCATCGCACCGCTGTTCGACGCGATCAACGCCGCCTGACGAAAGCCCGCTGCACGCCTTGGCCAAGCATGCGCAGGCCGAGCATGCCCGCCAGGATCGCCCCGCGAGGCGTCCATGCGCGTACACCTTCGTGTTGTGCAAAGTATCGCCACAGGCTGCGATGTTTGTGCCAGACCACGAACCATGGCCTGCCGTTGCTCGATGTGCCCTGGACGTGGGTGATCGCGACGCGGTTGGCAATCGCCACACGCCAACACTGCGCTCGCACGCGCCGGCACAGATCGAGGTCTTCGGCATGCAGGAAATAGCCCTCGTCGAATCCGTCGATCTGCGCAAACGCACGCCGCGGCATCAGCATGAAGGCGCCGGAAACGGCATCGACGTTGGTCAGCACCTCGTCACGCGGCGGCAATTCCATGCCGCTGGTGGCGAAGCGGCCGAGTCCGGGCAAGCGCGCCAGTTGCGAGTACAGCATGCGCGCCAGCGTCGGGTCGCGTCGTCGTGCCGCGGCTTCTTGTGCACCGCCGCGGTCGCGGACATCGACACCGAGCAGGCCAATATGCGCGTCCGTTGCCATGATCGAAAGGGTCTGTCGCAGCGTGTCGGCAGCGATCAGCGCATCCGGATTCAGAAACAGCAGCCACGGCTGCGACGTCAGTGCAGCACCCCGATTGCAGGCCACTGCGAAGCCGGCGTTGCGTTGCATCGGCTCGATGCGCAGACGCGTGTCGCGGATGCTCTCCAGCGCCGCGACCGAACCGTCGTGACTGGCGTTGTCGACCACGACTAACTCGCCGCACTCGGCGTTGGCCAGCGCCCGCGTGACGCATTCCGACAGCATCGCACCGCTGTTGTGCGCGACGACGACGATGCTGACCGCGCTCACATCGCTCAGCCGAGGCGTCCGCTAGCGACCAGCTCACGCGCGGTTCGCCAGATCGTCGGCCAAGCGCGCATGTAGCCGGCGTAGTCGCTCAGTTCGCGGCGAAGGCGTACAGCGGTTTCGG
>JAYUXS010000064.1:0-2185 GCA_043752845.1 Lysobacterales bacterium
CTTGCGAACGCGCCGTCAACCGGACTTCGGATTTTGGCTGTATCTCTTTGGCGCGCTGGCATTTTGGGGTGGACTGTCGGCAATGGATTCGGGCAGCGAGATCAACAAGGCGATTTATTGCGCGATCAATATCGGCATGATCTTGCTCGGCGCAGCATTAGGTCGGCGCGTGTTCGCGATCCTCGGCGCGCTCGGTGTCGCGGGCTATCTCGGACACCTTGCCTACACCGTGTTCGAAAACAGCATGCTGTTTCCATTCGCGTTGAGCCTGATTGGTTTTGCCATCGTCGCGGTCGGATTCCTCTGGCAGCGTGTCGCCAAGCGCGTCAGCACCGCGCTGCGCGCGCGACTGCCGAAGCCGGTTCGGGAATTGTTGGAAGCGACAGATTGAGCGAGGTGTCATATATCGCAGTTTGTCCAAGGTACTGCGATACCCGGTCGGGACGTGAATTTCACCGTTGCCATTCTGCACGGCGACGTGATTGATCGATCGCTCCTCGCGTCCATTTGCGGATCCCGCCGACTGCCCATACGCCCCCGAACGCTACGCATGCGTATGGAAGTTCGATTTGACGTGGGTCAGTGAACAAGCGTTTACTAGCGAGGACACTTTCGTTTTCTTTCTCGCAGGGCACCTCGATGAACCTTCCTTCCTCGCTCAATTTCGAGCAGTTGCTGGCGTGTGCGCGTGGCGACACGTTCGGGCCGGGTAATGCGAAATTGCCGATGCCGCCGATGCTGATGTTCGATCGCATCACCGAGATCGCGCAGAGTGCGGGTCGCTACGGCAAGGGCGTCGTGCGTGCGGCGCTCGATGTCAAACCCGACCTGTGGTTTTTCAATTGCCATTTTCGCGACGATCCGGTGATGCCGGGTTGTCTCGGGCTCGATGCGTTGTGGCAACTCACCGGATTCTTTCTGTCGTGGCAGGGCTTGCCGGGTCGCGGTCGTGCGCTGGGCGTCGGCCAGGTCAAGTTCACCGGTCAAGTGTTGCCGGAAGCGCGCGAAGTCGTCTATGAAATCGACATCCGTCGGGTGATGCAGCAGAAGCTCGCGATGGTGATCGCCGACGGGCGCATGCTCGTCGATGGCCGCGAGATCTACACGGCGAGTGATCTGCGCGTCGGTCTGTTCACGTCCACCGAAGGCTTCTGATGCGCCGCATTGCGATTACCGGCATGGGCATCGTCTCGTGCCTCGGGAATACTTTGGATGCGGTCACCAGCGCATTGCGCGAAGGCCGCAGCGGCATCGGTCATCTACCGGAATACGCCGAGCGCGGCTTTCGCAGTCAGGTCGGCGGTGTCTGCGAGATCGACCTCGACGCCGCCATCGACCGCAAGCAGAAGCGCTTCATGGGCGATGCCGCCGCGTACGCCTGCGTGGCCATGCGCGACGCGATCGTCGATGCCGGATTGGCGACCGAACAGGTCAGCCATGCGCGCAGCGGATTGATCGCGGGTTCCGGTGGCGGTTCTGCCGAATGGCAGATCGAGGCCGGCGATCTGATGCGCAATCGCGGTGTACGCAAGGTCGGCCCGTACATGGTGCCGCGCACGATGTGTTCGACCGTTTCGGCCGCGCTCGCGACCGCGTATGCGATCCGCGGCGTCAGTTATTCCATTGCTGCAGCCTGCGCGACTTCGGCGCACTGCATCGGCGCTGCGGCCGATTTGATTCGTGCCGGGCGCCAGGATCTGATGTTCGCCGGCGGCGGTGAAGAACTGCACTGGGGCCTGAGTTGCCAGTTCGACGCGATGGGCGCGTTGTCGAGCAATCGCAATGACGATGCCGCACGTGCATCACGGCCGTACGACGCCGGACGCGATGGCTTCGTCATCGCCGGCGGTGGCGGCATGCTGGTGCTCGAAGACTGGGAGCACGCGATCGCGCGCGGCGCGCGTATCCATGCCGAACTCGTCGGTTACGGTGTCACCTCAGATGGCGTCGACATGGTCGCGCCGAGCGGCGAGGGCGCAGTGCGCTGCATGCAGATGGCGCTCGCCCACGTGAAGACACCGATCGATTATCTGAACACGCATGGCACGTCGACGCCGCTGGGCGATGTCGTCGAACTCAAGGCGGTGCGTGAGGTGTTCGGCGCAAACGTGCACAATTGTTTTTCAATGGCATAGACAACAGTGGCGTTTTTGCGGGCCGTCGCCGGCTCCGTGCCGATCAGTTC
>JAYUXS010000065.1:0-5288 GCA_043752845.1 Lysobacterales bacterium
GACAAAAATCGCATTCGTCAGCACGCCATCAATGCCGTCACCATTTGCATCGATGAAGTACGGATCTGGCTCGTCCTGGGCTGCGGCCACCGACGCGCCGAAGATGACCCACAACAGCATCGCGAGCTTTGTCGTTCGATCGGCCATGATCTTCTCCGGCGGCAGGTGAGCGAAGCGTAGTCGGCTTGGTTGCCAATGCAACACGCGAAACAAAAAAACCGTGGCCAGCAGCGGCGTCGACATGCGTTGTCCTTGGTCGCTGCGAAGAAGTCGCGCGCTTGCCGCTGATCTGCCGATTATTCGGCATGACACCGAGCTTGGGCTGTCCAAATGGCATGCGTCCGGTGTACATCATCGACTCGCGCACCGAACAAGAGATCCATCAGTTCCTGGCGCATACGCGACAGGTGCTGCTCTGATATATCCCGGAGGTCTTGCATGCAGGTGATTTACAGCGAACAGATGATCGCCCCGGCGCAGGGTTCGTCGCCGAGTGCCGCGAAGCCGCGACCGGTGGTGGCGGCATGGACCGAAATGGATCCGGCGATCCGCATCCTGCCGCCGCAGCCGGTCACGTTGGACGAGATTTGCGCGGCGCACGAGCGCAGCTTCGTCGAGGGCGTGTTTGCGTTGCGTATCGCCAACGGCTTCGGTACGCGCTCGGGCGATGTGACGCGCTCGCTGCCCTACACCAATGGCGCGATGCTCACCGCTGCACGGCTGGCGCTCGCACAGCACACCGCCGTGGCGGCGCCAGTATCCGGTTTCCATCATGCGCGCTTCAGCGAAGCAGCCGCGTATTGCACCTTCAATGGATTGCTGGTGACCGCACTTGCCCTGCGTCGCGACCATCCGAAGATCCGTGTCGGCATTCTCGACTACGACTATCACTACGGCGACGGCACTGACGACATCATCGCGCGCCTGAAACTGTCGTCCTGGATCACCCACATCACCGCCGGCAAGACCTTCGTCGATCCACATCAGGCGCAGTGTTTTCTCGAAACAATCGACAACCACGTCGAGCAGATCGCGATGGCACATTGCGACATCGTGCTCTATCAGGCCGGTGCCGATCCGCACATCGACGACCCACTTGGCGGTTTCCTCACCACCACCGAACTCGCCGAACGCGACCGCCGCGTGTTCCGTTTCCTGCACGCGCGCCAGATTCCGGTCGCCTGGAATCTGGCTGGCGGTTACCAGCAGCCGTTGAGCAAGGTCATTGCGATTCACCGCAATACCTATCGGGAATGCCAGTCGATCTACCGCGACGGCCCGGTCGGCGCAGTGTCGAGTTGAACGCGCCTCCTGACGCCACCGGGGACCAAACACCCCGGAATGCCGTCAACGCGCGCGCCGCGTGCCGCCTTTCACTGCAAACACCCCATCCAACACCAACTCGGTCGCAAACCCCGCCTTGGCCAATCGCTTCGCCACTTCCGTGGGCACATCACGCCCACTGGTCTTTCGGTTCGGCGCCCCGGTGTAATGAAACAAACGCCCCTGCGGACGCAGCACGCGCGCGAGCTGGTCGTAGAACGTCTGCGCATACAACTCACCGGCGATGCCGAATCGTGGCGGGTCATGCAACGCGCCGTCGAAGGATTGATCGGGCAGGGAGGTGATCGCATCAGTGACGTCGCCATGCGTCAACTGCAGTCTTCCATCGGTCTCAACACTCTCCGGGTCCGGCGACCACGGATTGTGCTGACGCAACCACAACACGCTCGCGTTCTTCTCGTAGCTGTGCACGCGCGCAACACCGTCCGCGAGGCAGCACGCCGCGAAATAACCGAGCCCGCCGCAGGTATCCAGCACCTGCTTGCCGCGCGGCTGCACCAACGCGACCTTGCGCTGCGCATCGGCCATCGGCGACAACTGCGCCGAAACCAGCATCTTGATGCCGTCGATCTCGAACGTCGGCGGCCCCCAATCCGTCGGCACCAGCTTGATCAACGATCCCGCATAACGCTGCAACGGCACAAACAGTTCGCCATCGAAGTAGTAGATCGTGCGTTCCCTCAACCATTCCGGCCACGGATAGCGCTGGTCGTTCCACTGCCAACCGTCGGCATCGAGCGCGGCTTCGGTTTCGCTACGGCCAAGATCGAACGAGCCGGCGAAACGCGATGCGCCCGCAGCGCCAGCTGCGAGCATCGCATCGCCAAGAGCACGCGTCAGCAGTGGGCCGACGTAGTGGGGCATTGCGGCGCGTTGTTTTCTATCTGCCCAGTTCGACCAGAAACGCCGCAAACGACATCGCTGCGCCATCAAAGCCATCGATCTTCGGATTGGTGGATTCGATGACGTAGTACTCGTTCGGCGCATGCGCGCCGGAGCCGTGGCCGAGACCGAAGTGGCCGGAGGGCAGGCTGAGCGGCGGGTCGGTGAACACGAAGCCAGGGTAGGAGCCCGCGTTGCGCGGCCACAGCAGCGGGTCGATGCCGAGCTTGCGCAACGCGGCCAGCTGCGCCTGGATCAGCACGCTGTCGGCGCGGGTTTCGGTCGAGTTGTAGCCGCCGGAGACGTTGACCTCGATGTCGCCGAAGCCGCGCTTGGCCAGATGCGATTTCAGCGCCGCCACGGCGTCGTCGAAGTTCATGCCCGGCACCAGGCGCATGTCGATCTTGGCAATGGCCTTGTGCGGCAGCACAGTCTTGCCGCCCGGTCCGGTGTATCCGCCGACCAGTCCTTCGATATTCACCGTGGGCTGCGAAACCAGCCGCTCCTGCGCCTGCTGCCACGGCAAGTCATCGATCCAGTGCGTCACGCCGAGCTGTTTCTTGATCAAGGCTTCATCACGACGCGCCGACGCCGCCGCAATCATCGCCTTGTGCTCGGCGCTCAGCGGCGGTGCCTTCGCATAACCCTCGATGGTGATGGTGTTGCCGTCTTCGGACACCAGCGTGTCCAGCGCTTTCACCAGACGCCAAGCCGGGCTGTCGACCATCGCCTTGACCGAGGAGTGCACGTCCTTGATTGGGCCGCGGCCCCATTTCTCGCCGCTCGCGATCGGTTCCAGTTCGACGATGCCTTTCGCACCGAGGGTGACGGTCACGACACCGTCAAGTCCCTGGCTCGCACTCGGCATGAACACGCCCACGGTCTTGGCCAACGCGGCCTGCACCTTTGGGGCGAGGGCGAGCTGGCGGATGTTGACCGAGCCGATCTCTTCCTCACCTTCAGCGACGAGCACGAGGTTCACCGGCAATTTCTGGTTCGCTGCCTTGAACGCGTGCAGCGCGGCCAGCAGCGCGGACTGCGGGCCTTTCTGGTTGACCGCGCCGCGACCCATCATCACCTTGCCGACGTCGGGCATGTCGACGATGCGGCCTTCGAGTGGTGGAGAACTCCACTCCGCCGCGTCGTATTGCTTGACGTCGTACATGAAGTACACACCCACCGTCTTCGCCGCGCCGGCATCAAGGGTCGCGAACACACCCGGCTTGCCGTCGGTGGCGATGATCTCGACGTGCTGGAACCCGGCATCGCGCAACAGCTGCGCCTGGTACTCGGCACCTTCGGTCGAATTGAGGTTTTCCGCAGCGATCGACGGCAGCGCGATCCAGTCCTTGAGCCGCTGCACATTGGCGTCGTGCTGCGCGGTGACCTGTTTGCGGATTGGGGCGAGGTCAACGTCGGCGGCGAGGGTCGAGGCGGCGAAGGTCGACAACGCAAGCAGCGTGGCGATGGTGATGCGGCGAATAAGTGATGGCGTCATTGGGAAAACCCTTTGGGGTGGCGTGTTGATGTAGTTTTACCAGAGCCACTGCGCGCTTTGGTCGCCACCCAATAGCCGCGATCAACGCTTCACCCCGCACAATCGTTAGCGCGAATCCCTTTGCGGATGAATTCCTTGACGACGCCATGGCGCCATGGCGGTCACACCGCGCCGAGATCCGCTGAACGTAATCATTCTGCGACCGTGTGTCTGCGCACATACATCATCGCCATGCGCGTCAATCATGTGCTCGAAGCAGGCGCAGATTGGTTGCCGCTTCCAAGGACCGGTGAACGCCGGCGCAACTCATCAGGAGACCGATCATGGCGAATCAACACAGCGGGCAGAACACGGGTTCCACATCGAATCAGGACAGCGCGGGTCGGGATCAGGAAGCGGACGACAAACCGAACAACGGCAGTCGGCTGCATCGTGCGCGTGACCAGCATTCCGACGATGCTCCTGCGCAGAACAGGGCGAGCGACAAGCTCGATGCCGAGGCTCGGCAACTGGTCAAGCCGAGCAGGCAAGGCAGCGGTCCGATCACCGGTGGCATTCAACAGGATGTTGATGACGGGCAGATTCAGGCCGATAATGATGGCGAGCAGGACGCGGAAGATGCGCAGGATCAGCAGGCCGATGGTCGGCAGGACAAGCAGGTTGACGGAAAGCTGAAAGGTCAGAACGTAGGCGTCAAGCAGGCCAGTAATGGCGGCGCCGTCAAGCAGGTGCAGAAGTCGCTCGGCAAGAGCGGCGCGAGTGCCAGCAGCAAGCAGAGCCGGGACACCGGCAGCAAGCAGGACCAGAACTCTGGTGCCGGCAAGATGAGCGGATCCGCGAGCAAGGGCAAGGAAGGCGGGAGCCGCAACAGCCAGAGTTCAAAAGCGAAAGGCTGACGCTTGAACGGTGCGGAAAGCCTCCTAGCGGGGGCTTTCTAGTTTTGGGCGAACCGCATGTTGTGGCGGTGGTTCGGCCCGGTAGCCTCAGTGCTAATCTGATCGCACTCCCAGCGCACAGTTCGCGGCCCATCGGGTCGGCTGACTCGTTGGCGATTGCGAGCATTGGATGTGCCGTTTGTTTTCTCCACGCCTCACGCTGTTTCTGTCTGCCTCAGTCGCAGCGTGCTCCGCATTTGCGGCATGGGCCGCACCGCTCGGTCACCCCAGCGGGCCGACTGTCACAATCGACAGCGGCCAGCCAGAATTCACTAACGACAACACGCCGAGCTTCGGCTTCACCGCTACCGTCTAATTGCCTGCGCAACGATCACCGATGCCGCCAGCAATGCGCTCGATGGTGCCGGCAATGGCGGCGCTGCTGAATCGTATGCGATCGACTTCAACGTTGTCACGAATCCGCGCATCGTCAATCCGAACTTCGACTCCAGCCTCTTTGGCTGGACCGCATCCGGCCCGGTCCCCGCCTCGTGGTCACTCGGCAGCACAGACGGAAGCGGAGACGGCGAAGGCCAGGTGTACTCGGGCGCTGCACGTCTCAACACCATCGAAGGCACCGGGGCGAGCTGGCACCTCGGCCAGTGCGTCGCGTTCGATCCCGGCAATTT
>JAYUXS010000066.1:0-2170 GCA_043752845.1 Lysobacterales bacterium
GCGCGCCGGCATCGAACTGGTCATCTCGCCCGATGAGATCGAACTCGACCAAGCTGAACTGCGGCAGTTGATCCGCAGCATTCTGGACGCGACCGACCAAGCCGTTGGTCCGTCCCCGAAACGCAAGGAGTAGGCCCATGGCTGTTGCATCTCCGTCCGTCGCCGCGCACACCCAGATTCTCGTGGGTCCCGGCTTGTCTCCGCTCGAAGGCGCGCGCATTGATGTCGCGATCGACGATCTGCTTGCCGAATTCACGCTGACGCAGCGCTTCCGCAACGACTCGGCCAGCGACATCGAAGCTGTATTCACGTTTCCGATTCCGGTCGATGCCGTGTTCCTCGGCCTCTCAGCCACATTGGGCGAACGCGAACTCGAAGGCCGCGTAGTCGAAAAACAGAAAGCCGCACGCGAGTACGAGGAAGCCATTGCCGCCGGCGACAGCGCCATCCTCGTCGAACGCACCCATGACGGCATGCTCACCGCGAACAGCGGCAACCTGCGCCCGGGCGAGACGATCTCGGTGCGCCTGAAATTCGCCGAATGGCTGGCCTTCAACGGCCAGGATGTGCGCTTCCGGATGCCGACGTCGATTGCGCCACGTTATGGCAAACCGAACATGGTGGACCGCGACCGGCCCGTGACCGACTTGCTCGCGCAGTACCAGTTTGCGGCGGAAGTGCGCGTGCGTGGCCTGCTGTCGCAGTCGCAACTCGCCTCCCCTTCGCATCTGTTGGCCATTCGGCGTGAGGCCGATGCGGTCGTGTTGACCTTGAAGTCGGCGTGGATGGACCGCGACTTCCTGCTCGATGCACGTTTCGACGACGCCGACCGTTGCAGCGCCGTCGCCGACCGGGATCACGAGGGCGATGTCGTGTCGATTGCGATCGCAGCGGATTTCGAGGGGACGGACGAACAACTGGACGTCGCACTGGTGGTCGACTGCAGCGGCTCGATGGGCGGCACGTCGATTGCGCAAGCGCGCAGCGCGATGAAGCAGATCGTCGCCGGACTGCAAGAGACCGACCGCGTCGAGTTGATCCGCTTCGGTTCAAGTCATACGGCGATGCTCGGCGCAATGCGCGATCTGACGCGCGATACACGCAGCCTGCTCGAGGAACACATCGCGGCCACCGACGCCAATCTCGGTGGCACGGAAACCATCCCGGCCCTGCAGACGGCCGCCTCAATCCTTGAGCAGACCGATCGCAAGGCCGAACGCTCGCGCATCATCTTCCTGATCACCGACGGCGCCATTCATTCCACGCAGATTGACGCGCTGACCGCACGCTGCCGTGCGTCCGGCATCCGTATCGTCGTGGTCGGTGTTGGCCTCGCAGGTGGCGTCGATGTGTTCCAGGCCTTCGCGAAGGCCACCGGTGGCGCCGCCGAGATCGTGCATCCGAACGAGGACATGGCCGCCCGCGTGGTGAGGCATTTCCAGCGCGTGCGCAAGGCGGTTGGCAAAATCACCGACATTCAGTGGCCGGCCACACCGTCCTGGACGCACGTGCCCAGTCAGTTCTATTCCGGCGACACCATTCGCATCTTTGCGCGCTTCGATCAGAAGATCGAAGGCGCAGTCGACGTGCAATGGCAGGCTGACCAACCGGGACGTTCGTCATTGCCGATCCGTCATGGAAACGCCGAAGGCACGGTGTCGACCCTTTCGCGAATGGCCGCGTCGCATCGCTTCGCCGATACCGCCGATCACGCGGAACGCGTCCAAATCGCGCTCGACTACCAACTGCTCACGGATGTCACCTCGGCGATCCTGGTCGCGGTGCGTGATGAAGGTGACAAGGCCGGCGATACACCAGAGGTTGTGCGCGTCCCGCAGATGATGGCGGCGGGCTGGGGCGGTTTGTCTTCAGGCGTGTGCGAGAGTCGACCGTTCAATTCGCGCGGATCGGTGTCGGCATCGGTAATGGCATGCACACCTCCCCGCTATTCGTTGCCGTCGCTTGCAGCGGCCGAATGTCTCGACAGCTCGACGTTTCTTCGCAGCGATTCCGCGGCGACCCCAACGAAGTGGAGCGTCGACGAATTCACCGCGTTCCTCGAATGGTTCTGGAAAGTCGTGGATGCAATTCCGCTTTCGCTTGATATTTTCGATGCGCTTTCTGCGTTGATCCTGCGCTGGAAACGTGTGCATGGCCCGCACGAAGCGAT
>JAYUXS010000067.1:0-5266 GCA_043752845.1 Lysobacterales bacterium
TGTCCTGCGGGCAGACGCGGCCGCAGATTTCCGGCAACGGATTCGTCTCGTGCGCAAGTTCCGCCGCTTCGAACAAGCGCCCTTCCTTGACCAAACTGAGCCAGTTCGGAATGTCATTGTGTACCGGGCATTTCCATGAGCAATACGGGTTGCCGCAGTCGAGGCAACGCGCACTTTGCTCGCTCGCCGCCGGCGCATCGTACTGGCCATAGATTTCGTTCCAGCCGAGCACGCGCAGCGGGATCGCCAGTTCGCGTGGCGTACGCCGCGGCACTTCAAGAAACTGGAAAACTCCGGACTTGCTCATGCCGCTCTCACAAGTGATTCGATCAAGGATTCCAGACTGGCGGCCTTCGGCTTCACCAGCCAGAACTTGCCGAGGAAATCGCGATACTCGGTGAGCAGGGTGCGACCCCAGACACTTTCGGTCTCGAACACGTGGCGACGCACCATGCGCTGCAGATGCTGCAGATAATGTTCCATGCCCTCGGTGGACAGGCGCACGATGTCGATCAACTCATGGTTGTAGCGATCGACGAAATCGCGATCGATATCGAGCACGTAGGCGAAGCCGCCGGTGAAGCCGGCACCGAAGTTCTGACCGGTGCGACCGAGCACGACGACGACACCGCCGGTCATGTATTCGCAGCAATGATCGCCCGCGCCTTCGACGACTGTGACCGCGCCCGAATTGCGTACGGCGAAGCGTTCGCCAGCCCGGCCTGCGGCGTAGAGCTCGCCGCCGGTCGCACCATACAGGCAGGTGTTGCCCATGATCGGTGTCTCATGTGCGACATAGCGTGCGTCGGTGGGTGGGCGGATCACGATCTTGCCGTCGCACATGCCCTTGCCGACGTAATCGTTGGCATCGCCTTCAAGATACAGATTCAGTCCGCCGGCATTCCAGGCACCGAAGCTCTGGCCACTGTGGCCCTTGAAGCGCGCCGTGATCGGCTTCTCGCGCATGCCGTGATCGCCATGCTGGCGCGCGATCAAGCCGGAGATGCGCGCACCAATGGCACGATCGGCGTTCCGGATTTCGTACCAGAACTCGCCACCATGTTTGCCGTCGATGGCGTAGCTCATCTCCGCGGCCATACGTGTCGCCAGCGACGCCGGATCGCGCGGTGGGTTGCGGGTGCCGGCCGCACAGGTCGTGGCGTCCTGGACCAATGCGTCCTCGTGCAGCAGCGACTGCAGATCAAGCCCGCGCTGCTGCGCCGTCTGCCCCTCGATCATGGTCAGCAGATCGGTACGACCGATCAGATCATCGAGCTTGCGCACGCCAAGCAAGGCCATCCATTCGCGCGTTTCCTGGGCGACGAAGCGGAAGTAGTTCATCGCGCGCTCGGGCAGGCCGGTGAAGTACTGCGAACGCAGGCGTTCGTCCTGTGTGGCAACCCCAGTCGCGCAATTGTTCAAATGGCAGATGCGCAGATACTTGCAGCCGAGCGCGATCATCGGTCCGGTGCCGAAACCGAAACTGTCGGCGCCGAGGATCGCCGCCTTGACGACGTCGAGCCCGGTCTTCAGGCCACCGTCGACCTGCAGTCGCACCTTGCCGCGCAGCCCATTGCGACGCAGCGTCTGCCGTGTTTCCGCGACACCGAGTTCCCAGGGCACGCCGGCGTGCTTGATCGACGAGATCGGACTCGCGCCGGTGCCGCCGTCGTAACCGGAAATCGTGATCATGTCGGCATAGGCTTTCGCTACGCCCGCAGCCACGGTGCCGATGCCGGCATGCGCGACCAGTTTCACCGACACCAGCGCCTGCGGATTAACTTCCTTGAGATCGAAAATCAATTCCGCCAGGTCTTCGATCGAGTAGATGTCGTGATGCGGCGGCGGCGAGATCAGTCCGATGCCCGGGCGCGCATAGCGCAGTTTTGCGATCAGGTCATTGACCTTGTGGCCGGGCAATTGCCCACCTTCACCGGGCTTCGCGCCCTGCGCGATCTTGATCTGCAGCACTTCCGCATTGATCAGATATTCCGGCGTGACACCGAAGCGGCCCGAAGCGACTTGCTTGATCTTCGAACGCTTTTCGGTGCCATGGCGTGCCGGGTCTTCGCCGCCTTCGCCCGAATTCGAACGCCCACCGAGTCGGTTCATCGCGATCGCCAGCGCTTCGTGTGCTTCCGGCGACAGTGCTCCGAGCGACATGCCGGCGGAATCGAAGCGCGGCAGCAGGGCATCGAGCGGTTCGACGTCATCGAGGGCGATCGCCTGATCGGCGAGCTTCAATGCCAGCAGATCGCGCAAAGTTGACGCCGGACGCAAGTTCACGTGATCGGCATATATCTTGTAGTCGGCGTAGTCGCCGCTGTTCACCGCCTGCTGCAGGCTTTGCACCACGTCCGGGTTGAACATGTGGTACTCGCCGCCGTGGCGGTATTTGAGCAGGCCACCGGGTTCAATACTCGCGGTGTCGACGAAGGCGCGATGATGCAGGGCGCGCGCGGCAGCTTCCAGTTCTTCGAAGCCGGCCCCGCTGATGCGACTCGGGGTATGCGCGAAACACAGGTCCACGACTTCGCGCTTGAGCCCGATGATCTCGAACAGGCGCGCACCGCGATAGGAACCGATGGTGCTGATACCCATCTTCGAGATGATCTTGAGCAAGCCCTTCTTGATGCCGCGGCGATAGCTGCGACCGAGCTCGGTGACTTCGCCGCCGCGCTTGGGCTTGATGACCTTGCCCTTGGCGAGCTCGATCAAGGTCTGATACGCGAGATACGGATAGATTGCGGTGGCGCCATAACCGATCAGGCAGGCGAATGCGTGCGAGTCGCGCGCGGTGCCGGTCTCGATCACCAGATTGCATTCGCAGCGCAGTCCGGCGCGCACCAGGTGATCGTGCACGGCACCGGTCGCGAGCAGGGCATGCATCGTCAGTTCTTCCGCACACGGGTGCATGTCCGACAACAGCACGATGACCACACCCGCGCGCACGGCCGCTTCGACGTTGGCGCAAAGTGCATGGATCGCCGCCTGTAGTCCAGGCGATTCCACGTAGTGCAGCTTGAAGCGCTGATGCGCGTTCGCGAATTCCTCCATGGCGAGGATCTGGCGCAGCTTGCGTTGCGACAGCACCGGCGAATTCAGCATCACCTGGCGCGCGTTCTCCGGTGCCATCTCGAAGACATTGCCCTCGCGTCCGATCTGCGTCGTGAGACTCATCACGCATTGCTCGCGCAAGGGATCGATCGGCGGATTCGTGACCTGGGCAAAAGCCTGGCGGAAGTAGTCGTAGAGCGAGCGCGTGTGCTGCGACATCACCGCCAGCGGCGTGTCGTCGCCCATCGAGCCGATCGCTTCCTGCTCGGTTTCGGCGAGCACGCGCAGCACGTCCTCGCGTTCTTCGCGCGTCAACTGGAACAGCTTCTGGTGCCGATGCAGGGTCGGTGCATCGAAGGGTTCGGTTGCGAGCGCCGGATCGATCAAGTCGGAGATCAAATAGCGACTGCCCTGCTTCAACCAGCGCTTGAACGGCGCGCGTGCGCGGTTGATGGCATCGATGGCGTTGGAATCGAGGAACTCGCCGGAATACAGATCGACTGCGATCATTTCGCCCGGGCCGAGCTTGCCCTTGGCGACAATCTCGCTCGCGGCGACGTCGTAGATGCCGGTCTCGGAGCCGATCACCAGATGGCGGTCGCGCGTCATCAACCAGCGTGCCGGACGCAGGCCGTTGCGGTCCGCCGTGCAAGCGGCATAGCGGCCATCGCACAGGACGATGCCGGCCGGGCCGTCCCACGGATCGATCGAAAGCGCGTGATAGTCGTAGAATGCGGCGAGATCGGGGTCGCGCGCTTCCAGCGAACCGGTCGCCGGTGGAATCAGGATGCGCATCGCATGCAGCAGATCGAGTCCGCCGGCGAGCAGCACTTCGAGCATGTTGTCGAGGCTCATCGAATCGGAGCCGGTGAGCGACACCATCGGCTTCAGTTCGCGCAGATCGATCGCCGGCGTGCGCCATTTCGCGCTGCGCGCCTCGGCCCAGTGGCGGTTGCCTTCGATGGTATTGATCTCGCCGTTGTGCGCGAGCAGGCGGAACGGTTGTGCCAGTCGCCATTGCGGCGCGGTGTTGGTCGAGAAGCGTTGGTGAAAGGTTGCGAACGCCGCCGCCATCAGCGGATGGCGCAGGTCCGGGAAGAACACCGCGAGCCCGACCGGCAGCACCATCGCCTTGTAGCCGATGGCGTGCGCCGACAGGGTCACGACATAAAACTCGGGATCGGCGACGAGGGCCTGTTCGGCGCGACGCCGCGCCAGAAAAAGCGCGCGCTGGAAACTCGATTGATCCATCGCCGCCGCCGGCATCACGAACACCTGTTCCATGCGCGGCATGCTCGCCAGAGCTTGTGCACCGCAGGGGGCACGATCGATCGGCACTTCACGCCAACCGGCGACACGCAATTCTACGCGCAGGCATTCGGCTTCCAAAACCGTGCGTGCGTGCGCGGCGGCCGCGACGTCCTGATTCAGAAACACATTGCCGGCGGCGAAACTGGCACCGAGCCGAATCCCGCTCTCGCTGGCAACATGGCGCAGAAATTTTTCCGGGCGTTGCAGCAGGATGCCGCAACCATCTCCGCTGAGACCGTCGGCACCGACCGCACCGCGATGCGCCATGCGTTCGAGCGCAGTCAACGCGGCGTCGACGAGCGCTCTCGATGGCGCATTGTCGAGGCTCGCGATCAGCCCGAAGCCGCAGGCATCATGTTCGTAGCGCGCGTCGTACAGCCCTTGTCCGGTCATCGCATTCCCGCCATTCGGCCATGCCACATCGCGACGGCGCATCCGTCGTGTGAAGAGCAAGCCATACCATTCTGGTATCGGGCACGGCTAGAGCCTTGGCTCTAGCGTGGACGAATCTCGCGACATATCGTCCGGATTCGATATTGTGCTGGCCCAATATTTCGTTGACGATCGGCCGACTGCGCGTAGGCGTCAGTGAAAACGGAGCGCGTTGGAATGAAGCGGGACAAAGACGAAAAGGGCATCAGCCGTACCTTCAGACGCGTCGAACGCAAATTTCCCGGACGCTTCGCGCGTTTTCTGCGCTGGATGCGGCATCCAGGGTCGCGTTGGGTGCGCATTCCGATCGCGGTCCTGTTGAGTCTCGGTGGCGTCCTCGGCTTCTTGCCGCTCCTCGGCTTCTGGATGCTGCCGCTCGGACTGGTGTTGCTGGCACAAGATCTGCCGCTGCTGCGGCGACCGATGCGGCGGCTGTTGATCTGCAGCGAGCGAAGATGGCGAATTC
>JAYUXS010000068.1:0-5254 GCA_043752845.1 Lysobacterales bacterium
CGCACCCACCGACAGCGATCCCAGCGTTTCAGTCTTCGGCAACCAGCTCAGTCCGCCGTCGGTGGTTTTCCAGATGCCGCCGCCCGCCATGGCGACAAAGATCTGATTGGGGTTGCCTGGTGTCGTCACGATGTCGGTCGGGCGCCCGGCGTCGGTGATGTTGTTCAGCACCGACGAACCGTTCTTGATCACCGTTGCGCTGGTCGGGCCGATGTTCACCCAGGTGTTGCCGGTCGCGGCGATCTTGGCATTCGCGTCGAGCAGATTACTCATCATGCCGGCATTGCTGCCCGGTAGTAACTTGCCGTAGCGCTGGCGTTCGCGCTCTGCGGCCTCGTTCATGGCACGACCGAAACCGGGAACCGGCTTGGTTTCAAACCATCCTTCGGCAATGCCCTTGCGGCGCTCGTTGGCGCTGTCGGTTTCAGGCGTGCCGTTCACGCCGTTGGCGAGAACCATTCCAGAAAACAAGGCCGCAGAAACGGCTGCCGCAATCGGCGCAATCTTGGTGAACGACATTCGGTATTTCCCCTGTTCTTGATCGTGAAATTTGATCGACGATCGGCCGCGACTATTTCGTATTGTGTGACGATAAAGTGCGACCGGAATCACAAAAGCGCGCGAAGCGTATCGGGAATTTCAAGCTTGTCATGCCGCGTCGCAGCAGTACTCAAGCGCATGGTGAGTTCGAGCTATCCGCCTGATTTGAAACAAAAAGAAACGCGGACCGAAGCCCGCGTTGTTGCTGCGTCTGAAATCGGTGCGAGATCCTAAAACGGAATCTCGTCGTCATCGAACGGCGCATTGCTCGGCTGCGGTGCGCTCGGGCGATTGCCGCCGCCGGCGTTGCGATCCTGGCCGCCGTAACCACCACCACTGCCAGCACCAGCACCAGCACCACGCGGCGCGTTGCTGCGTTCCGGTCGTTCACGCGACATGCCGCCACCTTCACCGGCACCGCCGGGTTTGTCGCCGAGCATTTGCATCTGGTCGGCGATGATGTCGGTGGTGTAACGCTCGACGCCTTCCTTGTCGGTGTACTTGTCGGTGCGCAGCGCGCCTTCGATATACACCTGACGGCCTTTCTTCAGATATTCGCCGGCGATTTCGGCGAGACGTCCGAAGAACTTCACGCGATGCCATTCAGTACGTTCCTGCTGCTCGCCGGTGGCTTTGTCCTTCCAGGACTCCGACGTGGCAATCTTGATCGTGGTGATCGCACTGCCGCTCTGCGTGTAGCGAGTTTCAGGATCGGCACCGAGGTTGCCGATGAGGATGACTTTGTTGACGCCGCGCGACATGGAAACTCCTAGGTTCTGTTGAATCAGCTTGATCGGTGGACCGGATTGCGTGCCTGCACGCTTCCGAGGACGGGCATCTTCCCGCATCACGGGAAACGGGGAAAGCGGAAATCGCCGCGTCGTGACATCGGAAATATCGCAAACACAGGCCACAACCTATAATCGGCCGGTCTCATATGTTGCGAGCGTTCCGTGTCCTTGATAGTTGCCAATCCGATTGCTGCCGATCTGTCGCCTGTGGGCATTTCCGGTTTTGATGGCATACGCGAGCATGTTGCGAGCGGGATGCAGGCGGTCGACCGGCTGATCCGTCGCCGCCTGGGTTCGGACGTGCTGCTGGTCAATCAGGTCGCCGAGCACATCGTTTCCGGCGGCGGCAAGCGGCTGCGACCGATGCTGGTGTTGCTCGCCGCCGAAGCCGCCGGCTATCGCGGTGTCCAGCACCATCAGGCCGCGGCGATCGTCGAATTCATCCACACCGCAACCTTGCTGCATGACGACGTCGTCGACGAGTCCGACCTGCGCCGCGGCCGGCGTACCGCGAATGCGGTGTTCGGCAATGCCGCGAGCGTGCTGGTCGGCGACTACCTGTATTCGCGCGCATTTCAGCTGATGGTCGAACTCGAGCGCATGCGCATCATGCAGGTGATGGCCGACACCACCAACGAGATCGCCGAAGGAGAAGTGCTGCAACTGATGCACATCGGCAATCCGGATACCGACGAAGCCGCCTATCTCAATGTCATCCAGCGCAAGACTGCAGTGCTGTTCGCAGCGGCCTGTCGCGTCGGCGCCATCCTTGCGGATGCACCGCAATCGATCGAGGACGCGCTCGCCGACTTCGGCCTGCAGCTCGGCATGGCCTTCCAGATCGCCGACGACGTGCTCGACTACGTGTCCGATGCCGACACGCTCGGCAAGAACATCGGCGACGATCTTGCCGAGGGCAAGCCGACCTTGCCTTTGATTCACGCCCTGCAAAACGCGTCGGTACAGGACGCCGACACCATCCGCCGCGTGATCACGACCGGCGGGCTCGACGACCTCGATCGCGTGCTGTCGGCGATTCATGGCAGCGGCGCCATCGCCTACAGCGTGGCTTGCGCACAGCGCCATGCCGATACGGCCACCGCCTCGATCGCGAAGTTGCCGCACAGCGTGGCGCGCGAGTGTCTGGCCCTGCTCGCGCGATACGCCATCAGCCGCGATCACTGAGCGGCAAACGCTTCGGCGAAGAAACTGCGCATCATCGTGTAAGCGCGCTTCGCCGCGCGTTCGTTGTAGACACAGCCGGGGCCGCTGTTTGCATCGGATTCGGCAAAACAATGCACGGCGCCGCCGAAATTGACGAACTGCCAGTCAGCGCCAGCGGCCTGCATTTCCTTGGTGAAGCCTTCAATTTGTGCGGCCGGCACATAACTGTCGTCGGCACCGTTCAAGGCCAGGACCCTGGCTTTCAATGCTCCGGCCTTGGCCGGCAATTCGGTCGCGAGATTGCCGTGGAAGCTGACGACACCGGCGATGGCTGCGCCGCTGCGCGCAAGTTCCAGTGCGGTCGCGCCGCCGAAACAGAATCCGATCGCGCCGAGCTTGCCGGTGTCGACCGGCGCACTGTCGGCGCTGGAGATGAGTTGGTCGAGCGCTGCATTCACCCGCGCCCGCAATGCCGTGCGATCGGCGTACATGGCGGTTGCTGCCTTGCCGGCCTCGTCGGCATTCGCCGGACGAACCTTGCTGCCATAAACGTCCGCCACGAGTACGACGTAATCGCGTCCGGCAATGGTCTTGGCTTTCTCGATCTGTGCCGGTCCGACACCCATCCAGTTCGGCACCATCACCAGCGCCGGCCGTTTGCGCTTGATGGCATCGTCATAGACCAGCACGCTTTCAACTTCTGTCCCGTCGACTTGATAAGTGAGGGTGCGCGTCTGCATTTCCGCGCTCGCCAGTGTGGGCAGCAGGATGAGCGCGGATAGGACAAATGGCTGGAAGCGCATGGCGGTACTCCGTGGGTTGGAACGCGAATCTAGCAGCGGCTCGAATGTCAAATGCGTCTTCACATTTTTCGCCTGCCACGCGCGTGAATGAGCCGTTATGCTCCGCGAACTGAACCCGCTCGGACGCACAGATGCGCAAACTCGCCGCAATCATTTTCGCAGCCGTCATTGGTGCAACCAGCGTGTCGGCGCAAGCGCCCGCGCCGGAAGACGTGATCGGCTATCGCCAGGCATTGTTCAAGAACGTGGTGTGGAACTTCGCGCCGATGGGCGCAATGATTCGCGGCGTCAAGCCTTGGGACACGGCCGAATTCAAGCGTCGCTCGGTCGCTGTCGCGTTCGCAGCCGTACAACTCAACGAAGCGTTCGCGAGCGGTTCCGACGCTGGTGCAGTGACCGATGCCTTGCCGGCGATCTGGGCCGACCCTGCGGATTTCAAAGCCAAGCTGCGTGACTTCCAGCGCGCGTCGAATGCGCTGCGTGTTGCGGCTGCTTCTGGCGGTCAGGACGCGGTCAAGCGGGCGTTCGACGAAACCCGTAACGCCTGCAAAGGATGCCATCAGAAATATCGCGCTGACTGACTTGCGCGCGAAGCCGCCTCAACCGCTGGACCAGCGCAATAGCGCGTAAACGCTGATTGCGCAGACCATCAGTACCAGCAGGGCGCGGCGCTTCGATACGATGCGCAATCCCGTGCCTGCAAGCTCGCGGCGGCCGTGAAGCATCGTTTCCACCAGACGTTTTCCGCGCCATTCGTACCCGGCGATCGCGATGACGTGCAGCGCGATCAGCCACATCAACGCGTCGGTCAGGCGATGATGCCAGTAAGTGGCGAAACTGATCGTTGCCGCGTCCAGTTTCGAGGTCAGCGGGCCGAACCAATCGATGTCGTCACTGGTCGCCAGCCCGCTGAGCACGACCAACGACATCAACAGCAACATCAGCAACACGCTCCAGCCGCCTAGCGGACTGTGCGTGCGTGCCGCGGGTTGTGCACCGCGCAGGTCGCGGATGACGGCGCCCGGACCGCGCAGAAAATTTGCGAAGCGCGCGCTTTCGCTGCCGACCAACCCCCAGACGACGCGAAACAGCAACAAGGTCAAGGTCGCGTAGCCACCGTAGAAGTGCCATTGCATGTCGAACCAGCCCCACTTCGCGCTGCCGAACTGGATAATCATCAGCAGCACCAGCGACCAGTGGAACAGCCGCGTCGGCAGATCCCAGATCAGCGTGCGCGAGTCACTCATGCGATACCCAGTCCTTCGATGCTGGTGATGACATTGGCATCGAAGCCGGCGAGTTCGGCGAAAACGCGGCCGCGTTCGACGTAGTCGCGGAATTCGCCGAAGCTCGGTGCGCCCGGCGAGAGCAGCAAGATGCCAGCGCCATCGAGCGCATGCAGCGCGCGGGCGCAGGCGTCGTGCAGGTTGGATGCGCGCTGAACGCGGTCGCCGAGCGAAGTCTTTGCAAGCAGGTTGCCGATACGCGCGCCGTTGGCGCCCATGGTCACGATCGTCAGCGGTGGATGTGCGGCGACAAAATCCGCGAACGCCTGCCAATCGAGGCCGCGTTCATGGCCGCCGACAAGCACGGCGACGCGTTGCCCCGCGAAATGCGACAGCGCCGCGATCGTCGCCTGCGGCGTGGTTGCGATGCTGTCGTTGACATAGGTAATACCGCCGCGCGTTCCGAGTGTCTGCAGGCGATGCGGCAGTGGCCGAAAGCTCGCCGCATGTTGCGCGAGTTGAACCGCATCGAAGCCCGCGGCCTCGATCGCGGCAAGTGCGCCGCAGAGATTTTGTGCATTGTGCAATCCCGGCAAGGGCAACACGCCGATGTCGAGGATGCGTTGCTGTTCGCGATAAATCCCCGATGCCGTGACTCGCCACCGCTGATCGGTGCCGAACCAGCGCGTGCTGCTGCGCACCGGCAGGTCGCGCAGCAGCGGGTCGTCGG
>JAYUXS010000069.1:0-2158 GCA_043752845.1 Lysobacterales bacterium
TGTCGACATGGTGGCTGCGCGACGCTCGCCCGGTTCGACCCTGAAGCCATTCCTGTACGCGCTTGCGATCGATGCTGGACTGGTTCATTCCGAAAGTCTGTTGATCGATGCGCCGCAGGATTTCGCCGGCTATCGACCGGGCAATTTCGGCGACGATTTCAACGGTCCGGTGTCGGTTGCCGAAGCCTTGCGCCTGTCCTTGAATGTGCCCGCTGTGGATGTGATGGAACGGCTGACGCCGAATGCGTTTGTCGCGCGCTTGCGCCATGCCGGCGTGAAACTGGACCTGCCGGTCGGCGCCAAGCCCAATCTGTCGATGGCGCTCGGTGGTACGGCGACTTCGCTGGATCAACTGGTCGGTGCCTACGCGGCGTTTGGACACGGTGGCATCGCCGGACCGGTGCGCTTGCAACGCGCAGCAAAGCCGGAAGATCGGCGCTTGATCAGCGATGGCGCCGCCTGGATCGTGCGCCAGATGCTCGAGGACCACGGTCGGCCCGGCGATTCGAATGGCCTGATCGATACCGGCACGCGCACGCGCATCGCCTGGAAGACCGGCACCAGTTACGGTTTTCGCGATGCGTGGGCCATCGGCGTGACGCCACACCACACCATTGGCGTTTGGGTCGGGCGACCCGACGGCACACCGATTCCCGGCCAGTACGGCGCGGCCACCGCCCTGCCCCTGCTGCTGGCGTTGACCGACCGATTGCCACGTGTCAGCGGTGCCGCGAGTTTCGACCATCAGCCGGCGACAGTCAGCAAACTCAAGATCTGCTGGCCGCTGGGCGAAGCCTTTGATTCTGCACAACCCGAACTCTGTCAGCGCCAACACGAGGCTTGGGTGCTCGACGGGCGCGTGCCGCCAACCCTGCCGACGCGCGGCACCGCAGCCAGCGAATCCCTGCGCGAAATCGTGCGCGTCAACGCGCGCGGCGAACGCGTGCTGCCGATCTGCTCGGAGGATCCCGGTGTCGAGCGCGTGATCGCTCATTGGCCCACGCTCGCCGAACCCTGGTTACCCAAGCGATTCCGCAACGCATCGCGGACCCCGGCGTTTGCACCGGAATGCCGAGACGCCGCGCCGGTACTCGCGCGACGCCTGCGCATCGACGGTGTCATCAATGGCGCGGTATTGCGCCAGGCGCCCGGTGCGCTGGAACCACCCTCGGTGCGCCTGCGCGCGCTCGGCGCAGACGGTGACGTGCACTGGTTGATCAACGGCAAGCTGACCCGCGTCAGTGCCGCCAGCGATCCGATCGAACATGCCTTCGACGAATCGGGCCGCTTCCGCATCCTCGCGATAGACCCGAGCGGCGCCTTCGATGCAGTCGAAGTGCGTGTGCTGGAGCGTTGATATGGGCGTCGCGATGACGTTAGAGACAGGCAGATGCTAGGGGCTAGTCGCAGCCGCCGCCAGTCTCAAAACCGTCACAAAACAGATCGTTGCTGGGTGGCGCGACGATATCGATGGCGCGCGTGCTTGTCGGCGTAGACCCGGTGTCGCTATGGAAACTTTCGTGCAGGTCGAGATAGGTGGCCTGCAGCACGATGCCCGTTGCGATCTGTCCCCACGTCATGTCGCACGAACCTTCGGCGCGATACGGCGAGTTCGCGACAGGCACCAGAGTGGCGATGCACTTTGGCGCATTGGCGCAACACGCGTGACTGATCTCGACGCGTCCGCTCGGACGAAACGGACCGACGCCTTGCACCCGCACCTTGATCGGCGTCGGCTGATTCACGGTCGCCGGCGTATTGCCCTGAAAGGTGAGGAAGACCGGCGCCCAGCTGAAGCTGCTCACGCCGCCATTGTTGGCCATGTTGGTGGTGGCGATGATCATCGAGTCGCTGCCGAGTCCGTGATTGCTGGGCTGCGGCAGCACGATGGTCTTGGGCATCGTGGCTTCGGCGGCGGTGTAGGTGTCGCGTCCGAGCAGACGTGTGGCGTTGTTGGTGTCGGCGGCGAAAAATTCCACGGTCAATGGATAGGTGGCATTCGCTGGCAGACTGTCGACCCGATAGGTCAGGGAGACATCATTCCCGGTCACGTTGAACGCACTGATCTCCGGCCAATTCTGCTTCGGCCCCGAACTTGGAAACTGGTCGCTGTCACCGGGATCATTGAGAATGCCGGTCTGTCTCGCAGCGTCCTGGA
>JAYUXS010000070.1:0-2156 GCA_043752845.1 Lysobacterales bacterium
CAACTGCATGCCACCGTCGCGGCGGACTGGAGCAGCGCATTGCGTGCGCTGGCCAACGAGTTGGCGGCCACACCGGCCGGCAATGCCGATGCGCACGAGGCCGAGAAGCTGATCCAGCGCTATTTTGCGGAGCCCGAAACGATCAAGCTGCGCGCGTTGCCGGTGATTCCGCCGGGCGCGCCGATTTGATGCCTGCTTACCTGGTAAGCCACATGCTAAAGTGACGTACATCCGCTGATCGAGCCTCATCATGGCCGTTGCAACGCTGACCGCGAAAGGGCAGATCGTCATCCCTGCAGAAATTCGCGCGCGTTATGAATTGACGCCCGGCACCCAGGTCGAGTTCGTCGATGACAATGGCTCGATCCGCTTGCTCGTGCGTCGTCGTGTGGCCATGGTCGATGCCGCCAGCGGCTTCGGCATGATCAAGATTCCGCGCGGTCGCGCGGGCGGCGCGAAGCGCAAGCTGTCGGAATTCGATGCGGCGACGTTGGTGTCGCGCAAGCGTCGACCATGATCGCCGTCGACACCAACGTTCTGGCGCGCTTCTATTGCGACGACCCGGACGATCCGGAAGCAGCGCGGCAGCGCCCGCTCGCGCGCAAACTGATGCTGGGCTCCCGCACCATTTTTGTGCCGATCACCGTGGTGCTGGAGTTGGAGTGGGTGATGCGTGGCTTCTACGAGGTGGAGCGCGCCGCATTTTGCGCCGTGCTCGATCATTTGCTGGGCATGAGTCAGGTGGTGGTCGAGCGCTGGCAGACCGTGCAGGACGCAATCGCCATGCATCGAAAAGGCCTCGACTTCGCGGACGCCCTGCATCTCGCGTGCAGTGCGTCTTGCGACCGCTTCGTCAGCTTTGACGATCGCGGATTCGCGCCCCGCGCAAAGCGGCTGCGCATCAAGCCGGATGTCGTGTTGCCCGACTGATCACCGGGGGCCGATTCGAAACGGCGCTCACTCGAAGCCATGCCGATAAAGCGGATCGCCGCCGAATTCATCGTCGGTGATGGTGCCGATCGCCGCGCCGACGGCGATTGTCGAGGTCGACGTCGGGCTCAGGGTGATGAGAAAGCGTTCATCGAATTCATCGATGTTGTCGCCGAGCACCGGTACGTTTGCAGTCGCTGTCGTGTTGCCGGCGGTGATCGTGGCGGTGCTGCTGGTGGTCGTGTAGTCGACGTTTGCGGTTGCGTCCAGCGGCGTGGTGCTGAAGCCGACAGTGACATCGGCGCCCGCCGCATTCGCGATCGATACGCTGAAGCCGAGATTCGCGCTCCCGCCATCACCTTCAGCGCGCGCAGCGTCGGCGATCGATACCGCCGGCGCGGTATCGTCGTTGTTGATGGTGCCGGTGGCGTTGGCATCGGTGATGTTGATGCCCGCGGTCGCATTCGTCAGATTCACGGACAGCGACTCGTCGCCCTCGAACGTGCTGTCACCCAATTTGGTGACATCGAAGTCTTGCGAGGTCACGCCCGAAACGAAATTCACACTGGTCGAGCGCGACTGGTAGTCGTTGTTCGCGGTGGTTGCGGTGCCATCGGCGGTGCTCGCGGTTACGCTGACTGCGGCTTGGTTGGGCCCGGAAAGGCTGACCACGAAACGCACTGGATTGGCGTTGTTCTCGGCCTGCGGCGGTGCGTCGGCGATCGAAATCGTCGGCGTCGGATCGTTGTCGTTGATGGTGCCCGTCCCAGCGACGTCGCCAATGACGGCGGTTGCGCTGACGTTGCTCAGATCGACCGTGAACTGTTCGCTGTCGGCTTCGTTCAAGTTGTCGTTGCTGGTGGTGACCGTGAACGTTTCGGAGAAGTCGCCGGCGACAAACGTGATGGTCTGGTTGGTGCGCGCGGTGAAGTCGCCCGAAGCGGCTGCGGTGCCATTGGTCGTATCGGCACGCACCGTGACTGTGCGGCTGTTCGGATTCGACAATGCAACCGTGAAGCCGACACTCGTGCCCTCGGTCACTGCGGCCGGATCATTGATCGTGATTGACGAGGTGTCGTCGTCGGTGATGGTGCCCGTCGCCTGCGCATCGCTGATGGTGTAACCGGCCGATGGCGTCGTCAGATTGACGACAAAGGTCTCATCGACTTCATCGATGTTGTCGTTGTTGATGGTCACGTTCAATGTCGCGGTGGCCGAGCCATCGG
>JAYUXS010000071.1:0-2155 GCA_043752845.1 Lysobacterales bacterium
GGATCAAACCCCGGAGTGCGCCGTCAACGCGACGTGAAGGCAGATTAGCAATCTCTGCGACAGTTTCCGCCGTGCCGTGAGTCATGGCAACGTTTTGACGGCCGTCATGCATCGCGACACCGTGACCGCATGGCGCGCATGCCCCGAAGCAATGTATTTCGACTCGAACGGCGTCAAAACCGCCTCCCCCTCGTCCAGCAGCCGGGTCGATACGGCGAGACCGCACGCCTGTGCTGTCAACGCGAATTCGTCCGCGTAAATCGACCAGTTCGTGCGCAACACGATGGCGTCTGCGATCGACAGCATCATCGGCATCACCGGATGCCCGTGCCAGCGACGCAGCAGTTGTTCGGGTTTCGGCCATGGATTCGGATACAGCAGATACAGCGTGCCGACCCGAATCTCTGCCGCGGTCAGCATGCGCAATACGGTCGCCGCCTCGGCACGCATCAGCGTCGCGCGGCCGTCCACCGCATAACCGCTCGGTGCCAGTTTCGCCAGCCGATGTGCCGATTGATCGATGCCGAGCACCTTCGCGTCGGGGTGCACATCCGCAAGACGCAGCGTGCTTTCGCCATTGCCGCAACCGAGATCCAGTACGAGCGATCGTGATCGGTCGGCCGCTTCGGCCAGCCAGCGCTGAAATTGAAGTTGCGTCGGCGCATGCAGCGGCGCACGCGACGCGTGTTCGCGATGACGACGCAGCACGTCGAGCAATCGCGGATGTACGCCGGTCTGCGAACTCTCGATTTGCGGGGAATTTCCGAACATCACCCAGTATCGCCTGAAGCAAGCACGCATTGAGCCATCCGCTGCGCAGCGGCTAAGCTGCGGCACTTTTCATCAGATGACCCCCATGAGCGCGACACGATTCATCGACCTGCCCTCGCCGTATCGCCTTCGCCGTGGCGGCACCTTGCAGGGTGCGCGCCTGGCCTTTGAAACCTGGGGAGAATTGAACGCGGCACGCAGCAATGCGGTACTGATCCTCACCGGGTTGTCACCGGGGGCGCATGCCGCGTCCAGTGTCGCCGATCCGAGCCAAGGCTGGTGGGAGGCGATGCTCGGCCCCGGCAAGGCCATCGACACCACGCGTCATTTTGTGATTTGCGTGAATTCGCTCGGCAGTTGCAAAGGCTCGACCGGTGCCGCCTCGATCGATCCAGCCAGCGGCCAGCCATATCGTCTGAGCTTCCCGGAGCTGACGCTCGAGGACATCGCCGCGACAACCAGGTTCGTGCTTGATGCGCTCGGTGTCACCCGCCTGCGCGCCCTGATCGGACCATCGATGGGCGGCATGACGGCGCTCGCCCTCGCCGTATTGCATCCCGGCCTGGCGCCGAATCTGGTGCTGATCTCGACTGCGCCGCATTCGCTGCCGTTCTCCACCGCCATCCGTTCCGTGCAGCGCGAAGCGATCCGCCGCGACCCGCATTGGCTCGGCGGCAACTACAGCGCCGATGCCTGGCCGGAAAGCGGCTTTCGCATCGCACGCAAGCTCGGCATGGTCACCTATCGATCACCCGCGGAATGGCGCAACCGCTTCGGCCGCAAGCGCATGAACGAACCGGATCCGCGTCCGTTCGAGCGCGAATTCGAAGTCGAAGCCTATCTCGACGCGCATGCCGACCGTTTTGTCGGCAGCTTCGATCCGAACAGTTACCTGTATCTTTCGCGCGCGATGGACTGGTTCGATCTGGCCGACCACGGCGGGGCAGTCGAGATCGCGCTGGCACGCACCCAGGCGAAGCGCGCGCTGGTGATCGGCGTCACCACCGACATCCTGTTCCCGATTGAACAGCAGCGCGAGATTGCGGAAGGCCTGCGCAATGGCGGTGCCGTCGTCGAATACCACGCGCTGCCGAGCATCCAGGGCCATGACGCCTTTCTGGTCGACTTCGAACGCTTCGCGCCGCCGGTCGCCGACTTCCTGAATTCGTTGTAGCGCGCCGATCGCGACTAAACTGCGCGGCACTTACAGGCAGAAGCCCCATGTCCATTCCCAATTTTCCCGGTTCCGAACAGATCATTGCTGCCATCGATGCGGCGGTCGCGTTGGACAACTGTCAGGCGACCACGACGGCGCTGCGCAATTCGCTATGCCAGATGATGCGCGACAAGCAGTTGCAGCTGCCGAGCGAAGTCTTCGAATGTT
>JAYUXS010000072.1:0-2144 GCA_043752845.1 Lysobacterales bacterium
GAGTTCGTCCATCAGGCCGGTTTGTGTGTGCAGACGACCGGCGGTGTCGGCGATCAGCACATCGGCATCGCGCGATTTGGCTGCGGCGAGCGCATCGAAGATCACCGAGGCCGAGTCGGCGCCGCTGCCTTGCGCGATGACAGGAATCTGGTTGCGCTCGCCCCAGGTCTTGAGTTGCTCGACGGCTGCAGCGCGGAAGGTGTCGCCCGCCGCCAGAATCACTTCGAGCCGTTCCCGCTTCATCCAGCGCGCGAGTTTGCCGATGGTCGTGGTTTTACCCGCGCCATTGACGCCGACGACGAGGACCACGAAGGGTTTGATCGACTCGGGCAACTGCAACGGAATCGCGACCGGCAGCAACATCGCCGTCAGCCGCGCGCGCAGATGCGCGAGCAGCCCCCGCGCGTCGGCAAATTCGCGTGCCTGCATGCGCTTGCGCAGGTCGTCGATGACGTCGGTGGTCGCCTTGACGCCGACATCGGCGCTGAGCAAGGTGGTTTCCAGTGCCTCGAGCAGGTCTTCGTCGAGCTTTGGGTGATTCGAGAACAAGGCGCTGACCTGGCGGCCAAGCGCGGTTTGACGCAGGCGGTCGCGCCAGGTCGGGGCGCTGTCATCGACCTCAACGACGGCGCTTGGAGCGATGACGTCGCCCGCGACCGCCGTGGCCGGCGGATTCACGCCCGCCGCAGGCTTGCGTTTGAAAATTCCGAACATGCTGAACTCCTCGATTGCGAAAAATGCTAGCAGGGCCGGCGATGGCTTGATTCAGGCGCGACAAGAGAGTGCAATCGGGGTCCACCCAGCGGAGAGTTCACCATGCGCAAGATTGCACTCGTTTCCGGAATTGCCATCGCATTGCTCGTAGGACCGATCGTGCGTGCTGGCTCGCTGGATTCCGCGGTCAAGATCGTCAATCAGTCCTTGTGGGAGATTCATCAGCTGTACCTGTCGTCGGTCGACGACGGCGAGTGGGGGCCGGACCAGTTGGGCGATCAGGTGATCGGCAGCGGCGAAAGCCTCGATCTGTCGGGAATTCCCTGCGACGCCTATGACGTCAAGATTGTCGATGAAGACGGCGACGAGTGCATCATCGGCGGTGTCGCCCTGTGTGCCGACAAGGATGCTTGGGTGATCACCGATGAGGATCTGCTCACCTGCCAGGTGCTGACCGAAGAATGAGTCGCAGCAACGGCGGACGCATTCGCATCATCGCGGGTGCGTTGCGCGGTTCGCGTATCGACGTAGCGGATCGTCCGGGGTTGAGACCGACCTCGGACCGCATTCGAGAAACCCTGTTCAACTGGCTCGCGCCGTTCACCGAAGGCGCGAGCGTCCTCGATCTTTTCGCCGGAACCGGTGCGCTCGGTATCGAGGCGCTGTCGCGAGGTGCGGCAAGCGTCGACTTCGTCGAAGCCGATCGCGATACAGCCGCGCAGTTGCGCACGACCCTGCAGCGGCTGAAGCAACCCGACAGCGTGCATGCCGCGAAGGCGGAACGCTTCATGCAGGCGGCGCACGGGCCCTACGCCCTGATTTTCCTGGATCCACCTTTCGCGAGCGGCACCTGGACGACAATCGCGCAGTCGCTGGAATCGGGCGGCTTTCTGCAGGCTTCGGCGTTGATCTACGTCGAATTTCCGCGCGCCACCGTCCTGGAGGTTCCGGCCAATTGGGTGCTGCACCGCGAATTGCTGGCCGGCGACGTGCGCGCCGCGCTCTATCGGCGAATCATGCCGCTCGGGTAAGCTTTCGGTACCGCTCCCGCACGAGTTGCCGCCTTGCCCACGTATTCGCCACGCGTCGCGGTTTACCCCGGAACGTTTGATCCGATGACCAATGGTCACACCGATCTCGTGCACCGTGCCGCGCCCTTGTTCGAAAAGCTCTTCGTTGCCGTGGCCAACAGCCCGGGCAAGGGGCCGAGTTTTCCGCTGGACGAACGCATCGCACTGGCGCGCGAGTCGATCGGCGCGCTCGCAAATGTCGAAGTCGTCGGCTTTGACAACCTGCTCGCCGAATATGTCGGCCAGATCGGCGCTGGCGTGATCCTGCGTGGTCTGCGCGCGGTGTCCGACTTCGAATACGAATTCCAGCTGGCGAGCATGAACCGGCATCTGATCCCGCGCGTCGAGACGCTGTTTCTG
>JAYUXS010000073.1:0-2140 GCA_043752845.1 Lysobacterales bacterium
ACATCTCGGTCAAACAGAAAGAATACGAAACCTTCTTTCGCGTCATCAGCTCCTGGGAACGCGAGTTCCTGTTGCTCAACGTCTGATCCCATCGGAGCCATCATGGACCACGCGCAACTTCATGAACTGCAAAAACTCGATGCGGCGTTTCATCTGCATCCATTCAACGACAACGCTGCATTGGCGAAGCGCGGCACGCGCATCCTGACCAAGGGCGACGGTTGCTATGTCTGGGACGGCGAGGGCAACAAGTTGCTCGATGCGTTCGCGGGTTTGTGGTGCGTGAATGTCGGCTACGGACGCAGCGAATTGGGTGCCGCGGCCGCCAGGCAGATGACTGAACTGGCCTACTACAACAGCTTCTTCGGCTGCACCACCGAGCCGACCGTGCGCCTCGCCGCGAAGCTCGCGGCGCTGACGCCGGGCGACTTGAACCATGCGTTCTTTTCGAACTCGGGTTCCGAGGCGAACGACACCATCCTGCGCATGGTGCGGCATTTCTGGGCGGTGCAGGATATGCCTACGAAGAACATCGTGATCGGTCGCCATAACGGCTATCACGGCTCGACTGTTGCCGGTGCAAGCCTCGGCGGCATGAAGGGCATGCACAAGCAAGGTGGGCTGCCTATCCCGGACATTCAGCACATCGATGCACCGTTCTGGTTCGCCGACGGTGCTGATCTGTCGCCGGACGCGTATGGTCTGGCGATGGCAGGCAAGCTCGAGGAAAAGATCATCGAGCTTGGCCCACAGCGTGTCGCGGCGTTCATCGGAGAACCCATCATGGGCGCGATTGGCGTCTATATCCCGCCGATGAGTTACTGGCCTGAGGTCGAACGCATCTGCCGCAAGCACGATGTGTTGTTGATCGCGGATGAAGTGATCTGCGGTTTTGGTCGTACCGGCGAATGGTTCGGTCAGCAGTATTTCGGCTTCCAGGCCGACATCATGACGATCGCGAAAGGCTTGAGCTCCGGCTACATCCCGATCGGCGCGGTGATGTTCAATGACCGTGTGGCCAAGGTGTTGGCTGAAAAGGGCGGCGAATTGGCGCACGGCTATACCTACTCGGGGCATCCGGTGTGTGCCGCGGTTGCGCTCGAGAACATTCGCATCTTGCAGGACGAAAAGATCGTCGAGACTTGCAAGGACGACACCGGGCCGTATCTGGCGCAGCGCTGGGCCGAGCTCGGTGAGCACGCGCTGGTTGGTGAGGCGCGTATCGCCGGTATGGTCGGCGCGCTGGAACTGGTGCCGGACAAGTCGCAGCGCAAGTTCTTCGCGGACCGCGGCAAGGTCGGCGTGATGTGCCGCGACTTCGCCTTGAAGGAGGGCTTGATCCTGCGCGCGACCTATGACGCCATGCTGCTGTCGCCGCCGCTGGTGATCACCCGCGCGCAAATCGACGAGCTGTTCGAGAAGGCCTGGCGCGCATTGAACGCGACCGCGAAAGAACTCGGCATCGCGCATCGAACCTGATCCACATTTGCCCCGGCTTGGCGGCGCTATGATTCGGCGTTGCAAGCTAAACCCTGTCCATCACGAGGTGTGTCATGAAGCGAGATTTGCCATGAAAAAGTTGCTACTCGGAATTCTGATCGTCGGCGCGCTCACCGCGTGTGGTGACAAAGCAGCGGAGACGGCGGCAACGCCCACGGCGACACCGCCCGCGCCTGCCGCTGAAGAGAAAGTGCTCAACGTCTACAACTGGTCCGATTACATCGCCGAAGACACGCTCGCGAACTTCGAGAAGGAGACCGGCATCAAGGTCACCTACGACGTCTTCGACAGCAATGAAATCCTCGAGACCAAACTCGTGACGGGCAACACCGGTTATGACGTCGTCGTACCCTCGCTGTCGTTCCTGTCGCGGCAGATCCAGGCGGGCGTATTCCAGCCGCTGGATCGCTCCAAGCTCAGCAACTACGGCAATCTCGATGCCACGTTGATGGCGACGATTGCCGAGAACGACAAGGACAATGCCCATAGCGTGCCGTATCTGTGGGGCACCACCGGCATTGGTTACAACGCCGACAAGGTCAAGGAAATACTCGGCGAAGATGCCCCGGTCGACAGCTGGGCGCTGGTCTACGAACCCGAGAATCTGAAGAAGTTGAGCAAGTGCGGCGTCGCCTTCCTC
>JAYUXS010000074.1:0-5191 GCA_043752845.1 Lysobacterales bacterium
GAAACGCATCAGCATGAGAAGTCGACGCGCATTGATGACGAAGCGTGGCATCTGATCAAGGAAACATCGAAGGTGATGGGTTTCATCGGCGGTACCGCCGACAAACCCCTCCCGATCAAGGACAGCGAAGCGGATGTGATCCTGCAGCGCGTCCAGGACGGCGTCGAGAAGCCGCGTCCGAAAGTGTTGTTCGAACCGGGCGAATTGGTGCGCGTCACCGAAGGCCCGTTCAACGACTTCAACGGCACCGTCGAGGAAGTCAATTACGAGAAGAGCCGCCTGCGTGTGGCGGTGCTGATTTTTGGTCGCTCCACACCGGTCGAACTCGAGTTCGGTCAGGTGGAAAAGGCCTGAGGTTGAACCGGGCTTCGGTCTGGTTCGCAATTCAACTGACGGAGGAGTCCCGCAGTCGAGAGACGTGCAGACGCTTGAACTCCAGGAGTCAATGTCATGGCAAAGAAGGTTGTTGGTTACATCAAGTTGCAGGTGAAGGCCGGTCAGGCCAATCCCTCGCCGCCAGTCGGTCCCGCGCTCGGTCAGCGCGGCCTGAACATCATGGAATTCTGCAAGGCGTTCAATGCCGCCACGCAGAAGATGGAGCCGGGCATTCCGATTCCGGTGATCATCACCGCGTATTCGGATCGCAGCTTCACGTTCATCACGAAGACGCCGCCGGCAACAATCTTGCTGAAGAAGGCTGTTGGTATCCAGTCGGGCTCGAAGCGCCCGAACACCGAGAAGGTCGGCAAGGTTTCGCGTGCGCAACTTGAAGCGATCGCGACGCAGAAGATGCCTGATTTGACGGCGGCGGATATGGATGCAGCGGTGCGCACCATTGCCGGTAGCGCGCGCAGCATGGGTCTCGTGGTGGAGGGTTAAGACATGGCAAATATCAGCAAACGAATCAAGAAGATGTTGCCGACGGTTGTCGCCGGCAAGCTCTACGGCATCGACGACGCACTCGCCATCGTCAAGAAAAATGCCACCTCGAAGTTCAATGAATCGGTTGACGTGGCGATTCGCCTCGGCATCGATGCGAAGAAGTCTGACCAGGGCGTGCGCGGCTCGACCGTGCTCCCGAACGGCACCGGCAAGACCGTCAAGGTCGCCGTGTTCTGCCCCCCGGGCGAGAAGGCCGAAGCAGCCAAGGCGGCTGGCGCGGACATTGTCGGCATGGAAGATCTGGCGGAAAAGATGCAGGCGGGCGATCTGAGTTACGGCGTCGTGATCGCAACCCCGGACGCGATGCGTGTCGTCGGCAAGCTAGGTCAGTTGCTCGGCCCGCGTGGTCTGATGCCGAACCCGAAAGTCGGCACCGTCACCGCTGATGTTGCCGGTGCCGTGCGCAATGCCAAGGCTGGTCAGGTGCGATTCCGCAACGACAAGGGCGGCATCATCCACGCCACGATCGGCAAGGCCAGTTTTGAAACCGAAGCGCTGAAGGGCAACCTCAATGCGCTGCTCGGTGATGTGATCAAGGCCAAGCCCTCCACCGCTAAAGGCCAGTACCTGATGAAGGTGTCCCTGACCAGCACGCATGGTGTCGGCATCGTCGTCGATCACAGCACGCTGGCAACGAAGTAATCGATTCAGCGATGGTCGGCGCTGCCGGCCATCCACTATTTGAGGGCATCTCGTGACTTCGGTTGCGGGGAGTCCGTCAAAGACCGCAGGTGGTTCGCCCGTGCGCGACAAGAGTCGCACGTCGCAAGACGGCCACACGAGGCAGCCTTAATCGGAAGGACGCCGACCTGCGCAGATGGTGTCGCCCAAACCAGTTTTGGAACGGCCACCACCGGGACGCTCGCGCGTCCCCGGCGCTGACGGATCAGCGCTGCTTCGGACCGTTTCCGGCAGGAGCCGCGAACGGAAATCAATTGGAGGATGAAATGGCTCTCAATCTGTCTCAGAAGCAAGAAGTCGTTGCGCAGTTGGCGGAAGTGGCTTCCAAAGCCCATTCCCTGGTTGCCGCTGAGTACGCAGGCGTCAACGTCAGCAGCATGACGGCGATGCGCAAAAAAGCCCGTGAAACCGGTGTTTTCTTGAAAGTTGTCAAGAACACGCTCGCTTCTCGCGCGGTGACCGGTACGGATTACGCCTGCGTGAAAGACGCGCTGACGGGTCCGCTGCTGTATGCGTTCTCAATGGAAGATCCAGGCGCCGCAGGGCGTCTGATCAAGGAATTTTCCAAGGCCAACGACAAACTCAAGGCGAAGGTCGTCGCCGTCGGTGACAAGCTTTACCCGGCGTCGCATGTCGACGTGCTGGCATCGCTGCCGACCCGTGACCAGGCCCTGTCCATGCTGCTCAGCGTGCTCGTCGAGCCCGCTACCCGTGTCGCCCGCGTCCTCAAGGCTTACGCCGAGAAGGATCAGGCCGCCCCGGCAGAAGAAGCTGTCAGCGCGTAATTCGCTTTTTCGCAACCAACATTCAAGTTTTCAGAGGTAATCACAATGTCCCTTTCTAACGATCAGATCATTGACGCCGTCGCCAGCAAGACCTTGCTCGAAGTGATGGAACTCGTCAAGGCGATGGAAGAGAAGTTTGGCGTGTCTGCTGCTGCCCCGGTGATGATGGCCGGCCCCGCCGCTGCTGCCGCTCCGGTGGAAGAGAAGATCGAGTTCACCGTGGTGCTGAAGTCGATCGGCGAAAAGAAGGTCGAAGTCATCAAGGCGGTTCGTGCGATCACCGGTCTTGGCCTCAAGGAAGCCAAGGACCTCGTGGAAGGTGCCCCGCAGACGGTCAAGGATGCCGTCAACAAGGCCGACGCCGACAAGTTCAAGAAAGAATTGGAAGCTGCAGGCGCCACGGTCGAGCTGAAGTAAGGCTCACTTGGCGCTCGGAGCTGTATCCGAGCACGCAAGGCTGGGGGCGAAAGTCCCTGGCCTTTTGCGCTTGTTCAAAGCGGTCATCGGAAAGCCGGTCTGAGCACCGTCCGATTTTCCGATTCCCGTTTCATTACTCCGGGCCGATGTTGGCCCGCACAACCAGGGTGGTAGCGCGACCATGACCTACTCGTTCACTGCAAAAAAGCGGATCCGCAAGGACTTCGGCAAACGCAAAGCGGTACTCGAAGTACCGTATTTGCTGTCCATTCAAACCGACTCCTACAAGGAATTCCTGCAGGAAGACGCTCCGATCAACAAACGTGAAGACAAGGGGCTGCATGCCGCCCTGAAGTCGGTGTTTCCGATCACGAGCTATTCCGGCAACGCAGCAGTCGAATACGTCAACTACCGCCTCGGCGATCCGGCGTTCGATGAAAAGGAATGTCGTTCACGCGGCATGACCTTCGGTGCGCCGCTGCGCGTCAATGTGCGTCTCGTGATCTATGACCGCGAGAGCCCGGCCAGCCAGAAGGTCGTCAAGAAGGTCAAGGAGCAGGAGGTCTACATGGGCGAATTGCCGCTCATGACCGATAACGGCACCTTCATCATCAACGGCACCGAACGCGTCATCGTGTCGCAGCTGCATCGTTCGCCCGGCGTGTTCTTCGACCACGACCGCGGCAAGACGCACAGCTCGGGAAAATTGCTGTATTCGGCGCGCGTGATCCCCTACCGCGGTTCCTGGCTCGACTTCGAATTCGATCCGAAGGACTGCATGTTCACGCGTATCGATCGTCGCCGCAAACTGCCGGTGACCATCCTGTTGCGTGCGCTTGGTTACAACAACGAAGAAATGCTGAACATGTTCTTCGAGCGCAACGAGTTCACCCTGAACAAGCAGGGTGGCGCCGAGTTGCAGTTGATTCCGGACCGTTTACGCGGCGAAACCGCTGCATTCGATATCCGCATCGGCGACAAGCTCGTGGTCGAAGCCGGCAAGCGCATCACCGCACGTCATGTGCGTGACCTGCAGCAGGCGCAGATCGGCGCACTCGAAGTGCCCGACGAATACCTGATCGGCCGTGTGCTGGCGCATGACGTCATCGACAAGAAGACCGGCGAACTGCTCGCAGCCGCCAACGAAGAGTTGAACGACGACCATCTGGCCAAGTTCCGCAAGGCCGGGATCGAGACGATCGGTACGCTGTTCGTCAACGATCTCGACCGCGGTCCGTACATCTCGCAGACCCTGCGCATCGATCCGACCCGCACCCCGCTTGAGGCGTTGGTCGAAATCTATCGCATGATGCGTCCGGGCGAGCCGCCGACCAAGGAAGCCGCGCAGAACCTGTTCCAGAACCTGTTCTTCACCTTCGAGCGCTACGACCTCTCGGCCGTCGGTCGCATGAAGTTCAACCGCCGTGTCGGCCGCAAGGGCGTCACTGGTACCGGCGTGCTGTATGACGGCAAGTTCTTCTCGACCCGCAACGACGAAGAAGCCAAGCGCATGTTCCGCGAGAACGGCGCCGACTTCTCCGACATCATTGACGCGTTGAAAGTCCTGATCAGCATCCGCAATGGCCAAGGCATCGTCGATGACATCGACCATCTTGGTAACCGTCGCGTACGCTCGGTTGGTGAAATGGCGGAGAACACCTTCCGCGTTGGTCTTGTGCGCGTCGAGCGCGCGGTCAAGGAGCGCCTGTCGCTCGCCGAATCGGAAGACCTGTCGCCGCAGGACCTGATCAATGCCAAGCCCGTTGCCGCGGCGATCAAGGAATTCTTCGGCTCCTCGCAGCTGTCGCAGTTCATGGATCAGAACAACCCGCTGTCGGAAGTGACGCACAAGCGTCGTGTTTCGGCACTTGGCCCAGGCGGTCTGACCCGCGAACGCGCCGGTTTCGAAGTGCGCGATGTGCACAACACACACTATGGTCGCGTCTGCACCATCGAAACCCCGGAAGGCCCGAATATCGGCCTGATCAACTCGCTCGCGGTGTATGCGCGCACGAACAGCTACGGATTCCTTGAAACGCCGTTCCGCAAGGTCAACGATGGCAAGGTCACGAGTGACTGCGAGTATTTCTCGGCCATTGAAGAATCCGAACTGGTCATCGCGCAGGCGAACTCCGACATCGACGAAAAGGGCTTTCTGACCGAAGACCTGGTGTCGGCGCGCTATCGCGGCGAATCGGAACTGCGTGCGCGCAAAGACGTGCAATACATGGACGTTTCGCCGATGCAGCCGGTCTCGGTCGCAGCAGCGCTTGTTCCGTTCCTCGAGCACGACGACGCCAACCGCGCGTTGATGGGCGCGAACATGCAACGTCAGGCGGTTCCGACGCTGCGGGCGCAGACACCAA